>JANOYH010000271.1:0-16174 GCA_031428775.1 Bacteroidota bacterium | reverse complement strand
TTACAAATTTCAGTCCGGCTTTTGAAATAATCAAACTAAATTCATTAGAAGAAGTAAAAACAGTTATTCAAAAACTGAAAACTGTCCTAGAAAATAGTGATGAAATTTAGTTCAATACTTTAACAATCGCATTTAACATTTTTTTAATGTTTCATGAACTAAAGAAAATCTGTTTTTATCAATGAATAGAAATGAAATAATAACAAATGCTTTCACTAATTGGGATTTCTTGAAATCTATTAATTACAACTTAGTAAGTACACAAAATATAAAAGATCAAGGTTCGGATTTAAAAAACTATTTACAATTTCTATTTGAAAATGAAATTATCTCAAGGCAAATTTCTTTTGGAATATTCGAAAATGGAGATGGTGGAGTTATGGAGAATGTATTTCTTGTGAATATAAGGTGTTTAACCTGTACAAATGTTCGCTATACAAATTTTAGCTTTGAAAAGTATTTTACTAAAAACAATAGAAGTGCCGACTTGAAAAAATTTTGTTTGCATTACTATTCAAAAACTATTACCACCGAAAGCATTTGCCTGTTTTTAAAATTCATCGAATCTATTTTTCAAGAAAAAGAAATTCAAGATATGCTTTGCAATGATACTTGGTTAGATAACTATTTCTTTGAGTTTAGATGACTTAATTGTTTATATCAATGCTTATTGACATTCATATTAAAAACGCAATAATGGATTGGCCCTTTCTGAAAGAATTGGGATATGTTTGATTTTAGGAATTAGAGAATATTGTTTTTAAAAAAAATACCAATTAAGTTATAGCTTAATTATGCATTTTTGAAAAAGAGACATTCCTATCGCCTTCCGTTTCTAAGAGAGCTGAGGCCCCCCTACCAATTCTGCGCCGCATTGATCGCTTTTTTCCAGCCGGCTTTCATTGCCGCCCTTTTTTCATCGGCTAGCTGCGCCTCAAAGATAGTTTCCATCTGCCACTGCTCTTGGATCTCTTCCTGGCTGCTCCAAAAACCAATCGCCAATCCCGCTAAATACGCCGCTCCAATAGCAGTTGTCTCTATCACCACGGGCCGCACTACTTTCGTCTCCAACATATCGCTCTGGAACTGCATCAACAAATTATTGGCCGTTGCTCCCCCATCCACCCGCAACTCTTTGATGGATATTCCCGAATCGGCTTCCATCGCCTTCAACACATCCATGGTCTGAAACGCAATGCTCTCAAGGGCTGCTCGCGCTATATGCGCCCTGGTTGTTCCCCTCGTGATGCCCACAATGGTTCCCCGCGCGTGCTGATTCCAATAAGGCGCGCCCAATCCCGCAAATGCCGGCACCATATACACACCGCCACTGTCTTCCACTTCCGTGGCCAATTTCTCTATGTCGGCCGCCGTTCTGATTATCTGCAACCCATCGCGCAGCCACTGCACAACAGCACCTGCTATAAACACTGACCCTTCCAAAGCATACACCGTCTTCCCATTAATCTGCCAGGCAATGGTGGTCAACAAATGATGGGTAGACACAACCGGCTTCTCCCCCGTATTCATCAACATAAAACAACCCGTGCCATAAGTATTCTTGACCATCCCCGGTTGGGTGCACATTTGTCCGAAGAGTGCCGACTGCTGATCGCCCGCTATCCCCGCAATAGGAATGCTATACGCCGTTAAAATATGTTGCGTATAACCATACACTTCACTGCTACTTTTCACCTGTGGCAATATGTTTTTGGGGATGTCAAATAATTGCAAGAGCGCATCATCCCATTCCAGCGTATGTATATTGAAGAGCATGGTTCGCGATGCATTGGATACATCGGTTACATGGGTTTGTCCGTTCGATAGCTTCCACACCAACCATGTATCAATGGTTCCAAAACAAAGCTCGCCCTTTTCCGCCCTAGCCCTCGCCCCAACCACATTATCCAAAATCCATTTGGCCTTGGTGGCAGAAAAATAGGCGTCGATGACCAGTCCCGTTTTTTGCAAAATCATACCCTCCTCACCCGCGGCTTTGAGCGCGTCGCAGTAATCCACCGTTCTCCGATCCTGCCAAACGATGGCATTGTGTATGGGTATGCCCGTGACCCGGTCCCAAATCACCGTAGTCTCTCGTTGATTGGTGATGCCAATTGCGGCAATATCCATCACCGTCAATCCCGCATTGATAATGGCTTCTGCGGCCATCCCTAGCTGCGTACTCCAGATCTCCATCGCATCATGCTCTACCCATCCGGGTTGCGGAAAAATTTGTGTGAACTCCTTTTGCGCGAGGCCCATGATGGCGCCTTTTTTGTTGAAGACTATAGCGCGACTAGACGTAGTACCCTGATCAAATGAAAGGATATATTGCGGCATAAGCAATTTTCTTTCAAGATAAGTTATTTGGCAAACCGAAATGCTGAAAACTACTCTCATCCAAAGTTGTTCCAAATTCTGCGTGACAAATGCACTGGTTTGAATGTTGAAGCCTGCTATTTCTAAAACACTAATGCCCTCGTTATTTTTTTTGTTTTGGCGCACGAGCCGAAATGGTTAATCCAATGTCTTGTAGTTTGCGCCCAAGTAGGTCATCCACTGCAATTTTTGATTTGTTCATTTTATGATACGTTGTTAAATCATTTTAGGTATTGAAGCAGATTAAAAGCCCTTATCTAGATAATGGTTGTATATTGACTTGTTATTTTTTTGAAAACCATCAAAGCTATGCTTGTAAAAAAAATCGCTACCATCCTTTGTTTGTTTTTGTCTTTGCACCTGATTGCTCAGATTAATCAACCTCCTAGAAACAATAATACCGCTAGAGATAAACCCAACTACCAACGCCCTCAAACCATCTTCCCAGCCAACGGTTCCGTTTTTAATGAATCGGTGTTTTTGAAACCTTATACTTTCAGGTGGACCAAAATTGTTCCCGACCTAAACGAACCCATCACCTATCGTATCAAAGCATGGCAAATCATGCCCGGTCAAAACAAGACCCAAGCCATGAGCCAGAACACCCCCATCCTAAATCTTGATCTGCTGAATAAAAGTCAGGTGACCGTTCCTAAATTCATGTCCGAACCTTGCACCTTCCCATTGCAGTGTAGTTTTGTCTGGACTGTTCAAGCTTTGAATCCAGCCGGACAGCCCATTGGTGACAATAACGGCACCAGCGAAACAACCTCATTTAGTGCAGAGAAAAAACAATTAACTACTTCTACCGATACTACCACAAATACCCTCGGTTGTACCAGCGTTTCCACTAAGACTTATATTGCTGGCGATGTGATTGGCTTGTCCAATGAGTTTGTCATGCGCTTCACAGCAGCACCTACTGGCACCAACGATTCCTTAACGGGCGAAGGCGCTGTTTATGTAAAATGGCTGGGGCTACTGAAAGTACAGTTTAAAGGAATTAAAATCAATGCCAATGATAAACTTTGTAGCGGCATCATATATACCGTTTCAGATTCTGTTCAAGAATATTCTACACAATGGGCTATCAATACATTGGGGCACACCGCATTGGGAAGTTGGACTGAATTAAAAATAAAAAATCTAGCCGCAAAAATTAAAGCGAATAAAATTACCAAACCGCTTGTGCCAGCAACAAGTATGGTTGATTCTATGTTGAATTTCAACCCCATTAAAATGCCCCTTGGTTATTTCAAAGCCAATGACACAACTACTTCTATTGGGTTTACCGAAATGATGTTTAAGCCCGAACATGCAGAATTTGAAGTCATCGCTTCTATGCCAACAAAGGGCATTTTTAAATCGGCCTATAGCAATGGCACCAATACAATTGCCCTACAAGGGAAGGGAATTAAATTCACTAAATCCGGATTGACGGGCATTACAGGATCCATTAAACTCCTAGACTCTATCAGCTTTTTATTGGCATCAAATAATGAATACTTGAAACTTACTTTCAATAAAGAAAGGACCAATCATATTGGCAACGGCATTGAGTTTAGTGCTACCAATAATGAATACTGGAAATACAATTTGGATATTGACATTGAATTACCCAAAACCTGGTTGGTACCTGTAGATCCTACTAAAACGAACGTAAGTATGAATTTCCAAACGGCCATTTCGCAATGGGATGATTTTATTTTGCAAGGAAATTTACCCGCTTGCATTATTCCCAATAGCAATGGAGTTGGATTAGAAGCGAGTCTCATTACTTTTGACCATTCCTCTATCAGTAATGCAGCGGGCATGGTATTCCCATCTGGATATTTAGGAAATACAAATAGCCTTTTCTCTGGGTTTTATCTTAAAAATTTCAAACTCACACTGCCCGACCAATTAAGAAGCTACGCCGACACTAGCAAAAAAGTGGAAGTGATTGCAGAAAATCTCATCATTGATGAATATGGCCTTAGCGGTAAAATCAAAGCCAATAATGTACTCACCTATCCAAAAGCAAATATTGGCAATTTGGGTGCCAGCATTGATACCGTAAAAATAAGTTTTGCCAATAGCGTATTAACGGAAGCAGTCATGCTGGGTAAAATTACTTTGCCCTTAAGCAGTTCAGATAATGTGGCGAATGCAATTAATTATGCAGCCATTTTCAACGGCGGTTTGTCTACAAATGGGTTAGACGATAACTCATCCATCGTGTTTGCTTTAAAGCCACAGGCCGATATCAAAGCCAAATTTCTTGGCGATGGCAAACTGCAAATCAACCAAACTTCTTCTTTGAATTTAACCCTTACAAAGTCTACTGCCAATGGACGAGAAATTGCATTGGCCATTAATTTAAATGGAAAACTATTTTATCCTACAGGAAAAATCATTGATGCTGGAAATAATATTCCGCTCGACCTAGACCTCTCCTGCAATTTTGAAAACCTTGGCTTGAACTATGCAAAAAATGCCACTGAATCTTTTACATTAAATACGGGTCAATGGTCGTTTGCTAGTCCCCAGAAAAAACTAGCCGGTTTCGCTTTTACCATAACCGATGTAAAACCAAAAATCAATCCAATTGGCACTGGCGCAACTAAACAGTATTTATTTAGTGGTGGCGTTGAGTTCGTTGCCAAAATAAATATCGGCAGTGAAAATTCTAAAATAGGTATCAGTGGTGATACCAAAATTGTACTCACTGGTGCAATTGAATCTTCCAAATATACCCCTGCCACATCGGGTAGTTCTACAACTGGCATTCAAAACATGAGTACCCTTACTTCTCAAAGCCAGGTTTTTGCCAATCAGTCAAGCACCAATGTCTCGGTGATTACGGCAAGTGTAAAAGCCGACTATGGATTTTTAACACAGTTGAAACCTATTTATCTTGGTGTACGGGTTGAGAGTATTCATATCAATGCAACAATGCCAGCCCTGTCTATCAAAGGCAGTGTAGATTTTTATAAAAACGACGCGGTTTATGGCAATGGATTTAAAGGCGAATTAGAAGCCAAATTCACCACCATTGAAATGAAAATTCAAGCAGGCGCCGTATTTGGCAATACCAAATACATCCCCGGAAATACGGGCAATGGCTTTAAATATTGGATGGTACAAGCTCAAGCAAATCTCCCACCTCCTGGTATTGTATTTATGACAGGTGTTGCTTTTAGAGGCTTTGGTGCAGGCGTGTATAGTCGCATGAAAATGACCCTACCTGCCACTTTTAATCCTACCGCTGCAAGTGCCAGCACATTTGGAGGAGCAGTATTTACCCCTTGTGATACCATCAGCATGGGCTTTAAAGTAAAAGCCATTATTGCCACAACACCAAAAGAAGAAACATTGAATGGTAGTGTGGCATTAGCAGCAGAGTTCAACAACAATGGAGGAATGAACTTTATAAAAATAGAAGGACTCTTTAATTGTGGTGCTAAAATTGGCAACGAAGTAAACGCTTTTGCCAATGGAAGTATTCTTGTTAGTTATGATTTTCCTGGAAAGATTTTCGACATGACTACCATACTCACCATCAACAAAGATCCATTGTACACGGTGCCTCCCGGTATTCAGGCAAAACTGCATATCAATGGCAAACAAAACAAATGGTTCTTTATGAGTGGTACGCCAACGCATCCAAATAAAGTAAATCTTTTTGGGGTGGGCATTAATTCCTATTTGATGTTTGGTAACGACATTGAAATTCCTCAAGGATTTATGCAGGAAACTCAAGCAGGATTTGCAAGCATTGGATTTAGTCTTCCAACTTTCACTGATAATGCAACTGGGCAGGGAAAATACCAAAGTGCTAAAGGTTTTGCATTGGGTATTGGGGTGAATTACCACAATGCAGATAGCTGGAATATAGTCAGCTATCATGGCGATATTTGCGACTGCGATCGATACTTAAATATCAACTATGCCATTGATGCGGGTGGTGAAATTGATGCATCGCTCTTACAGTATGCAGGTTGCACCGGCTTTGGAGATGGATGGAGGGCTAAAACAAGTATTGCATTATATGCTGGCGCTAAAATTTATTACGGGTATAATTTACCCATCATTGGCAGTTCATCTGGATTTTTAGCGAGTGTTGCAGTAGGTGTCTATGCTACGGCTGAATTTCCTAAACCAACTTATTTTGAAGGTCAATTGGATGGCGATTTCTCCATTGCGGGTTATGCCGTTCCTTTTCACAAACATTTTAAATCTGGTGATCCCTGCGCTGGATCGGTTGTTGAACTAGATCCTGCCATCAATCAAAACGTGTATACACAAGAGAATGTATCCGACTCTATGAGCTACAGTTTGATTAAAGACATCCTTGAACCTGTTGGAACAAGTGGCGTTTCTAGAACCAAGGGCTTCTCTGTACTGTTGAATTATCCCTATAATGAAGCATTTGATTTACAAGAACAACAGTCGTCCGGTGAAATGAAAGTAAGAACCTTCCGCGCTAATTACACTGCAATACTTACCCAAGATTCTGCTAACTCAAATGCACAAAGTAGTGGAATGAAATCTTCCAACACAAACCCACTGGCTTTAAAAGATGGTGGCTACGATATGATGGGTGCAAAAAAGTTCACCCTGCTTGCATTGGCAAATGCTACTCTTAATTCCATTGCTTCAAAAGCATTGAAAGCAAATACCAGCTATCGTTTTGAAATTAAAGCGGTACTGCAAGAAAAAATAAACAATAATTGGGTGCCCGTTAAAAACAAGAGCAATAATCAACCCATCAAAGAAGCCAAGACTTTGTATTTCAAAACAAATTCAACTGTAGTTGGATTAGCCAATACTGCTTCTGGTGCAACTCAATTGAAAGCCAATAAAAAAACGCCCTAATGAAAGTAATTTTTTATACGACACTATTTTGTCTGCTCTCATTTGTGGCAAGTGCTCAAAATGAGCCTGAGACAAAACCTTCCATGGCGGTGATTGCTAGAAGTAATGGCACTACTATTGAATTAAGGTATTTCCCAAGTACTCCGGCCTTATTAACCAAAGGCTATCAAATAGGCTACCATGTGGAAAGGGCTAATTTTCGGGCTGGAGTTGCCTTTGAAAATCTAACCTACTTACCTATCAAAGGAAGTCCATTTTTAATTTGGAATGAACAGCAATGGGAAGCAACTTTTAAAAATGTAGACAATAAAGACAGCACCCAAATAAAATTAGCAGCATTTGCTATGGCACTTTCAGACCCTTCTGCCAATGCTAAAGTAGGCGACGTATTAGATGGTGGATTAAAATCTATCAAAGAAGAACGCGACAACCAAGACATGAAATTCGCATTCGCATTAATTGCCGCTAATAGAAGTAAATTGGCAGCACAAGGTTTGGCATTAAGGGTTACTGATGCTGAAATTACTACCGGTGCAGAATATGTTTACCGAGTATCTATGAAAGAAAAGGATACTAAAGAACTATTGGCAATTGGTTATACTAAAATAAAAGCCGGGTCCTTTAATCAGAACTATCTCAAAAATAATCAGTTGATTAAATTGGTAGAGGGCGACCAAAAAATTTCCATCAGCTTCCCCGATTCAAAAGAATATTATGCTTTTAACATTGAGCGCTCTTCCAATCAAGGCGCTACTTATCAAAGAATCACTACTGAACCTGCATTGAAATTAAAGGCACATGGATATACCGGCGAAACGGATTATGGTTTTGCTGATTCCGGATTGGTCAATTATCAAAAATACTTTTATCGCGTACTTGTCTCAACGCCGTTTGCAGACGATTTACTCTTGGCAGAATTTGTGGCTATGCCGCGCGACAAAACGCCTCCCCCCGCTCCTTTTTTACAAACCGCCACCCATATTAAACCAAAACAAGTAGAACTGATTTGGGAAATGCCCAATACACCCACCAAAGATTTGAAAGGTTTTAATATTAAAAGGAGCCATGAAATAAAGGGTGTCTATAGCCCCATTTCAAAAACCCTACTACCCATCAATACTAGAAAATATGTAGATGAAAGTTTTGAAAAAGACGGCAGCAATTATTATGTGGTTGAATCAATAGATACTGCTGGAAATGTTAACCAGTCCTTCCCATTATATGTAACCCTAATCGATAGCACTCCGCCTGCCATACCCACCATTTCCTTTGCTAGAATCGACTCATTGGGCAAGATTACTATTCAAATAAAACCCAATACAGAAAAGGATTTCATGGGTTATCAATTACTCAAAGCCAATGCTAAAGAACATGATTTTTCTATTGTAGAAGAAACATTTAAAGACAGTACAGGCAGTACCAAATTCACCTTAGTTGACTCTACTACTTTAAATACCCTCACCAAGAATATCTATTATAAAGTCATCGCTTTTGATACCCATTTTAACCAATCTGAACCTTCTAAAATAATTGAACTTACTAAACGAGATACCATTCCGCCTGTTAGTCCACTCATTACCGGTTTTCATTTGACCGATTCTACGGTTGTCATTGAGTTTGCGAATTCTTCAAGTGAAGATGCTGCCAAAAACTTATTACTAAGAAGAGAAACTGGTAAAGAAAAATTCGATACCCTATTTGTCAATAACAAAGAATCTATCGTACAGTTTACAGATAAAAATATTATGGGTGGGGTATCATACGAATATGCCATGTATGCCAGAGATGCTGGTGGTTTATTGTCAAAATCTTCCAACCATATCTTTTTGAAAACAATCCTCAACAACAGAATACCCGCGCCGCTTTTAAAAGGGAACTATAATGCAGGCTCAAAAAATATTTCCCTCGAATTTATTTTGGATGAAAAAATGAAGAAAGGAAAAATAATGGTGGAGCTGTTTAAACGATCTAACGCAAACGCGGTTTGGGTTTCCACAAATCTGATAGAATATGAGAAAGGAAAAGCATTTGTGGAACAAGCCCCTACTGCTGCAAAATCAATGATTTATTGTATTCGATTGATTGATGATAATAAACGAGTGTCGAATTTTAGCAATGAAGTTGAACTGAAATTTTAAAATAATTTAACCTGGTTGAAGTCGTAATATATTTAATGGAAGTCTTAAATAAACTTAAGTCATCACAATATTTCACTGAAGATGCGCTATAATGCAATACTCCTATTATGTATCAGCCTAATGCTTGGCTTTAAGGCTCTGGCACAACCCAAAAAGCCTGCATTTTCTGTTACGGGAAATACAGGCATTAGCTATGAAGGTTATGGCCTGTCCATGAATCCTGCCGGCAACTATTATGCTGCAAGGCGACCATGGAACCTACTCCGCTTCAACATTTCGCCCACTTTTAATTTTGGCAAATTGAGTCTGCCCTTCAGCTTGAATTTCACGCCCATGCAAACAAATTTTACCACGCCTTCTACAGGTGGATTTGGTTCTATTGGCGGTAGCTCTCAAAATGTCTGGCAGTTTCTCACCAACCCTTTAAACAATATTGGTGTTTCCCCCACTTACCAATGGGCTAAACTTCAATTGGGTACGCAATACTTGAATTATAGTGAATTGAGCACGGGCGACATTGGACTTTTTGGCTACGGTTTTGAATTAAATCCGGGTAAGTTCCGTGTCAAATTTTTCAATGGCGTGAGTCAGCGTCCTATTAACTATGATGCTTTTGCCAATCCCCAAATTATTGGTGCCTATCAACGTAATAATTGGATGTTTCAATTGGGTATGGAAGAAGAAGGGAAATATAGTTTGCAGTTGAATTTTGCCAAAGGAAAAGACAAAATCAATAGCGTTAATCCAGCCCCTCCTAGTAGTTCTACCGTATTACCGCAAGAAGGCATTGTGGCTAGCATAGTCATGAAAACAACCATCGCCAAAGACTACTATTTTAATACAGAAATTGCCCAAAGTATTTATACAGTAGATCAAATGGCCGCCATTTCTGTTTTGGGGGCTAAAGACCTGCAGCCTTTTATTACCGGAAGGACTAGCACAAAATCAGACAATGCCCTTAAAGCCAGCATTGGTAGAAAGACGAGCAAACTAGACCTCGGATTTAGTACCAAATATATCGGTGCCGGTTTTCAAACTGCAGGATATCCCTTTATGCAGCCTGATCGATTTGATTATACTATCAACACCAGATTCAATGCATGGAAAGGAAAAATGAATATTACGGCTAGCTTCGGTCAGCGCATCAACAACGTTTCTAATAATACCATCAAAACAAAACAGTTGATTGCCAACACAAATGTTTTCGTTCAATTCAGTGAACAATTTTCTTTGAATGCCAACTACAATAATATGGGCTTTGAAGCCTATGGTTCTTTTGCGCTGCGCAATGTTTCGAATGATCTAAGTTTTAGTCCCAGTTACAACTGGAAATCCACCAATGTCCTGCACCTACTCACCGGCAACTACAGTTTCAGCAAATACAAAGAACAATTATTCTATGCACCTTTTACCCTAACCGACAATATTTCTAACACCGCATTAATTACTTATATACCAAGCTTTTTACAAAAAAAATATACCACCGATTTTACCCTCATGTATTTCAACAATAATATTGCCAGTTTGAATATGCGCAATAGCATGTTATCTGCTACCAGTAATTTCGGAATCCCATTGGCTAAAAATAAAATCAATGCCATCGGACAACTGATGTACACCTACCAAATGTTGAATGGTGTTAGTCAAGGTAATAATATCATTGCCACTGCTGGATGCGATTGGAATATTTCGAAGCAGCTGAAATGGAACTTGTCCATGACAGGCAATCTTTTCAAATACAGTAACGCTTTTATACCACCTAATGCAAACTATTTAGAAAGTACCTTGCGCACTTCAATAGTTTACAGTTTCAAATAATACCCTATGAAAGTAATTGTTCCATATAGATTCATTTTTTTGCTGGCGGTAATGTCAATCCAACAATTAGATGCCCAACCTTTTCGTGCACAACTAATCTTGAATGCACAGCCTACATCGTTGTTGTCGGACTGGATCAATCATCCTGAAATTGTCAATTATATTGTTACTTATTCGGGCGGACCTGTTGGCGGAAACTATACCGCAAAAATTATTGCCAGTTTTAAAGATGGCGGCGGCAATGTCATTGGCACCACCGATTTAAATTTGTTGCCCAATCGAATTTTTTCTCCTGGCACCGTTGTTTTACAAAGCAAAGACGCCGTGTTATTGCAGTGCATTCGCTTTACAGGAACTATACAACGAGTGCTGAATAATACGGGCAGACTACCTCAAGGATCCTATCAACTAGGGCTACAGTTGGTAGATGCACAAACACTGCAAAAATTAACGGATGAAATTGTACGCCCATTTAACGTGATGGGATATCAACTACCTATATTGATGCAACCGCAGGACAAAACAGTGATGGAATCAGAAAAAGCAAGGGGAAATATCATCTTTAGGTGGACGCCATTATCGCCCGCGCCTCCTCCAACTGCCATTCAAAGTCAAACAAAATATTCCTTACAAGTATTCGAAATACAAGATGGGCAAACACCTATGCAAGCTTTTAGAAGTAACCAGCCCATCTTACTAAAAGAAGTATTGGGGGCCACCCAATTCATTTGGCAACCACAATTATTTTTTGCTGATAGTAGTAGCAATAGAAAGTTTATATGGACCATCCAAACAATCGACGCTCAAGGTGCCGGATTTAATAATGGGGTGGGCGATGGCAGGAGTGAACCATTTTGGTTTGAAGTGAAATCTGCTAAAGAAATATTGGACGAAAGGAAACGCATTAAAAATGAATGATCACATGAAAAAATGCATTACCCTCTTATTGACTTTAGTGGCAAGTTGTACAAATGCCCAAACATTTATTAAGCCCGCTTCTGTTGGCATACACTATTCCTATACCGATTTTGAAACGGTCACAAAAATTAAATCCTCTTCTTTCAATAATGTACTCAAAAATAATCAGTGGGCTATTCCAGCCGAAATGATGACGGGTTTGGGTATTGATTTCTTAAAAGGCATTACCCATCATATTGATTTTGCGGCAAGTTTGAATTATACAAAAGGCATTAATGCGTATAATTTGCCCTCAACCAATTTGGCAAGCTTTTCTCTTTTTACCATGGACGGACTCATTAATTGGAAGCTTTTTTCCGATAAATATTATGTTCGTCCTTATATGAGTACCGGCCTCGGTGTGTATATTCAAAATGGAACAGGCATGTATGCACCACTGGGTGTTGGCTTGCAGTTTAATATTTTTAATGCAGCCATACTAAACCTGCAATCGCAATATCGATTGCCTTTTAAAAATGGTGATAATAGCAATCTATATTATCAGCTCGGTTTTGCCACATCCATTGTAAAGAAAAAAACAGTCGCCGCTAAAATAGAAGCGCCCATCGTTAAGCCAATTGTTGTTGCAGCACCCATTATTTCCGCACCTATTGTTGAAATAAATCAACGCATTAAAGACATTCAAGTTTTAGTGGTGGATGAAGAAACACTTAATCCCCTGCCAATGGTGCAAATAAGTTTACAATCAGCAACAATACCTACACTTCAAACCGCTATCACGGATCAAAAAGGGCAGGCAGTTTTCCCCAAGGTCAAATCAGCCAATTATACTATTACAGGAACTTTGAACCAACTCAACACAACTACTGACAGTATTGGAACGATGCATTTCAATGCCGACACCAACCCTATAACCATCAAGCTCAGACACCGCGATCCTAGATTTACTTTAGTAGGGCAAGCAATAGATAAGTCTACTTCCTTACCTGTAGGTGCTGCTATTATTACAGTAGTCAATAACACAAAAGGAATCACAAGCGCTACCAATAGCTTAGAAAAGGAGGGCAGTTTCAACATACAATTAGCAGGAGGAAGTGATTTTACAGTAACAGGAAAGAAAAATGGCTTTCTATCCAATATAGAAAAAATCAGTACCAAAAACCTCACTCGATCCACCACCCTTTATGTACAGTTGGCATTGGATATTCAGGAGACCCAATTGGGTAAATCCATCATCATGAATAAAATTTATTTCGAGACGGGTAAATCGGACGTAAACACCCAGACCTCTGCCGATTTAGATAAATTGGTACTCTTCCTAAACGACAATCCAACTATTCAATTGGAGGTATCCGGGCATACAGATCATATAGGCACAGAGGCCAAGAATAAAATATTGAGTTTAAGCAGGGCAAAAAGTATCGTGGATTACTTGATCAAAAATAAAATTGATCCTGCAAGACTGCGCTCTCTTGGCTTTGGTTCTACAAAGCCCATTGCAAGCAACAGCAATGAAGCAGGCCGGCTCCAAAATAGAAGGGTTGAAATTAAGCGAATACAATAAAATACTTTTAGTGCCTTTAGGTTAATTTATATGATAGCTTTATTTGCATGTTTGGAATAGGGAAATATCAATATAGAACCGATAAAACATATATGGTTTTTACTTTTGAAAGCAAAGGACCACATGGTGTTATTCAAAAGATTGCAAGGTTTACAAAAATTGGCAATAATGTTTACAACTTTGGATTTGGCGATTTTGATCTAATAACTGGCAATATATCTGATACAGTTACAAGTAACAATGGCGATATAGAAATTATTATGGGAACACTTGGAAGTATTGTTTATGATTTTACTACCCTTTTTATGGATGCATTAATTATTGTTCAAGGTACAAATACAGCTAGAACTAGGTTGTATCAAATGAATATTAATAAACACTGGGCAAGAATCAATTCTCTTTATGACGTTTCCGGACTTAGAAATGGAAAATGGGAGCCTTTTCTTAAAATTGTAAATTATGAAATGATTGCAGGTAAAAGAAAGAGCACTAATGATGTTACAAAAGAATCCTGATTTATGTATATTTTAGCAGTGTGATGCTGATTTTTGAATAATATTTTAACTTTTTTAATATGCCTAGTAAAGGAAAAAAAGTATTTAATACTACAGGTAAAAAAAACATGATTACCGTAGATCCTAGTTTACCTGCTTTTGAAAATGAACCTTTTTTTCTAAAAAAAGCTGAAAAGGTGAAAACAATTCTTAAAACTGTTGGGCTACCAAAAATGATTGGCGATAAAAAGTAGCAGCTGATTTTTTATCATTTCCTTCTCTCTTTCATTTCCTACATTTGCCCCAATGGCGATACCTGTTTTTAAACTCATTAACCAGTCTAATAACCCCCTTCCCGCTTATGCTACTGCCGGTAGCTCGGGGATGGACTTGCGGGCTTTCTTAGATTTACCCATTCACTTGGCTCCCATGGAACGCGCGTTGGTGCCTACAGGGCTATTTCTGGAACTGACCGAAGGCTTTGAAGCCCAGATCAGACCTAGAAGCGGACTGGCTCTCAAACAAGGCATCACCTGCCTGAACTCGCCGGGGACGGTTGACGCCGACTACCGCGGCGAACTTAAAGTGATCTTAATCAATCTTTCGGCGGAAACACAGACGATTGAATCGGGCGACAGAATCGCCCAAATGGTGTTTCAACAAGTGACTATCGCCAACCTTGAAGAAGTTTCTGAACTGAATGATACGCAGCGCGGGGCTGGCGGATTTGGACATACAGGAAAAAAATAAGTAGCATAAATTTTAAATGTCTTTGTTTTTACAGATTAAAAGATCCTTGATGCAACATAAATTATGGCTGTTTTTATTGATAATATTGACTTTAGGCGCTTGTAGCTCGCCTAAGAAAGTGCAGAAAATGGAGACCAGCATCTTCAAGAAAGATACCGCCCAAACCAGGGTGATTGCGGAGACACCGAAGGTTGATTCTGGCGCACTGGTTAGGGAAATTATGGGGAAACTGGTGCAGAAACAGGTAGACTACACCACTTTCAACGCCAAAATAAGTGTCGACTACCAAGGTGCCGAAGACGCCCAAAAAATGACCGCCTACGTGAGCCTCAAAAAAGACAGTGCCCTCTTTGTTAAGATAGCCGTATCGCCCTATGGCATAGTCATGAATATTTTTGTGACCAAAGACAGCGTGGTTCTGGTGAAGATCAAAGGCGAGAAATCCATTCAGTTCCAATCTATCAGCACCCTTCAAGAAACGACTAAAATTCCATTCGACTTCAAAACCATCCAAGACATCCTTGTGGGCAACCCCATCTTCATCGATAGCAATATTGTGTCGTATAAGTCCAGCGCCTCCCAATTACTGGTGTATATGGTGGGCACTATTTTTAAGAACTTAGTAACACTGGATAATACCAATTTTAGGGTTTTGCATAGTAAATTGGACGATGTAGACGAGCTCAGAAACCGTACTTGCGATATCACCCTCAGTAATTATGAGGATATCAACGGATACCAGTTCTCTACAAGCAGGGTGATTACTGTTTCGGAAAAGTCGAAGTTGGAAATAGGACTGGAGTTCAAAAACTTTAATTTTAACGAGCCCCTTGCCTATCGCTTTAGCATTCCTAAGAATTATAAAGTGAAAGAGCCCACAGCGCCTAAGAAAAAGAAATAAACCGTTCCTTAGCCAATAAAATAGTTTCGCATTCGTTCGTTCATAAACTAGTAGTGCATGTTTAAAAGGGTCCTCTTCATATTGTTTTTAGCTGTTGGCACATGGACCACCTCCCAAGCGCAACAGGGGGCATCGCGAGACGACCTTCAAAAGAAAGAACAAGACCTCCGCAAAGAGCTGGCCGAACTGAACAATATGCTGGTGCAAACACAACGCAATAAAAAATTGTCGTTGAGTCAACTCTCCATCATCAAGAAAAAAATCAACCAGCGCGAAGCCCTCGTCAATACCATCAACAAACAAGTGCGCCAGCTGGACGAAACCATTTTTCAGAATGAACGGGATATTTACCGAC
>JANOYH010000270.1:0-1914 GCA_031428775.1 Bacteroidota bacterium | reverse complement strand
TTTATCGCATAGCATTACACAATCGCATTCCTATGCCGTAGTGTTAGGAGAAATGAATGGACTTCGTCGCCTTCCCATTGTAATAGGTGGATTTGAAGCCCAAGCCATTGCGGTTGCTTTAGAACATATGCAACCTAGCAGACCGCTGACACACGATTTAATGAAAAATTTCATGAACTCTTTTGGCGTGGAATTGCGGGAAGTGATCATCAGCGACTTACAAGAAGGTATCTTTTATTCCAAACTAGTTTGCTCTACGGATAATGATACTGTAGAGATAGATAGCAGAACAAGCGATGCACTGGCTTTAGCAGTTCGTTTTGGTTGTCCCGTTTTTACTTACGAACATATCCTAGAAAACGCGGGAATTTTAATGGACGATAGCAGTAGCAAAAAAAGCAAATCCGAATCTTTTGGAGCAACGGAAGAACAGCATCATGATCGAGAAGACTTATCAGGCCTCGGCATAGAAGAATTACAAGTATTACTCAATGAAGTGCTTGAACAGGAGGATTATCTAAGAGCGATTTCTATTCGCGATGAGATCAACAAAAGAAAATAGCCACAACTCACCACATGGTATCTTTTCCCAATTGTAAAATCAACCTAGGCTTATCAATTACGCGTAAGCGAGAAGACGGTTATCACGATTTGGAAACTGGATTCTATCCGATTCACTTGAATGATATCCTCGAAATCGTCCAAGTCCCAATTGAAAACAAAGCACAAGACTTCCGTTTTACAAGCTCTGGCATATTGATTGAAGGCGATGAAAAACAGAATTTGTGTGTGAAAGCCTACCAGTTATTAAAAGCCGATTTTCCTGAAATGCCCGCCATAAAAATGCACTTGCATAAATTAATTCCGATGGGTGCTGGATTGGGAGGAGGAAGTGCCGATGGAACTTTTGCTTTAGTATTACTTAACCAACTATTTCAATTGGGTCTATCAGAAAATGCATTGATTCATTATGCGTTGAAATTGGGAAGCGACTGCCCCTTTTTTGTACTCAATCAACCTTGTATTGCAAAAGGCAGGGGAGAAATTTTAGAAAAATTTGACCTTGATTTGTCCGACTATCATTTTGTTTTAGTGCATCCAGGAATTCATATCAATACAGGTTGGGCTTTCTCAAAAATCCAACCATCCATAGCATCCCATTCATTGTCCGAAATTCTGTCTTTACCCATAAAAGAATGGAAAGAACTATTAGTCAATGATTTTGAAAATCCTGTATTTGAAGCCTATCCTGAAATAGCTGCTATCAAATCAAATTTATACCAAGCTGGGGCCATTTATGCTGCACTATCTGGAAGCGGCAGTACCGTATTTGGAATTTTCAAAAAAGAAAACTGTCCTACCCTAAATTTTCCTACCCATTATACGACCAAGCTAGTAGATTAGAATTTTTCTAACAAAAATGGCATTTCATTAGACAAAACAAACTATTATCTGTTAGTTTTGACATGTCTTTTCTTATTTTGCGTTTTATGTTGTAAATTGCCCCTATCGATTGCCCACCATTATATTTCCTGAATATTAATAATTCGGTTGCGTATGCATCAGACAAAAATCCAAGAAGGATTATACGATCCTTCCTTTGAACATGACGCCTGTGGTATAGGGTTTGTAGCAAATATCAAAGGCAATAAAGCGCATCACCACATTTCAGATGCGTTGACTGTATTAGAAAACATGGAACACCGTGGTGCCTGTGGTTGTGAAAACAATACGGGCGATGGTGCTGGTATTATGCTTCAAATGCCACATGAATTCTTCTTTGACGAATGTATCAGTCTGGGGATTCATTTGCCTGCCTTTGGAAAATATGGCGTTGGTTTCTTGTTTTTTCCTAAAGAAATACGACTTCGCGAAGAATGCCGCGACATCTTTAATAGGGCTGCAGAAAAGTTG
>JANOYH010000269.1:0-2657 GCA_031428775.1 Bacteroidota bacterium | reverse complement strand
TAATTCCACAGGTGTTGTAAGAATTTGATAGTGATTTTGACCAAACATTTGTGGTAAATAGAATTTTGCTTCTGATTCTATTGCAAGTGCATAAGAATTAATCTGTTTTAAATTCAACTCCCTAAGTGCCTGTTTTACGTCTTGGATACCGTATTTACCTTCATATTTATCGTAGTCGTTTGGTTTACCATCAGAAATTAAGATGATCCATTTATTTTTAAAATCTCTTTGTTCAAGTAGAGCGCCTGAATGTCTTAGAGCAGCACCAATTCTTGTATAACCACTTGGTTCAACCGCACCAATTTTGTGTTTAGCAATATTCCATGTTTCTTCAAACCCTTTCAATGTTAAATAGGTAGAATGGTTTCTAGTTTTAGAATAGAAACAAGTAATTGCAAAATCGATATTGAATTCCTGTAAAATTTCACCAAACAAAATAGACACTTGTTTTTCTACATCAATCACCCGATTGCCATTGGCATATCCATCGCTAGATAAACTAATGTCCAGTAAAATTAAAATGGATAAATCTTTTTCTATTTTACGACTGGAAAGATAGATTTTTTCAGAAGGTGTATGTCCAGAATGTACGTCTGCGAATAGGTCAGTTACTGCATCAATTTCAAATTCGTTGCCTTGAATTTGCCGCCTTTGTTGCTGCATTTTGTTGTTGACATTTGTCAGCATTTTGCGCAACCCGGATAAAGTACTCGCATTTTTCCTGACTGTTTCTTGGAAATAATCAACGGCAGTGCTTGATGGACTAGATGGATAAACTTTACAAAAATTTGTTCTATACATTTGTTTAGAATAGTCCCACTCATCGTAAGAATAATGTTGTTCCTCTGAATTTTTTTCAGCACTATAAGATATGTTAGTGTTTTCTGTAAATTCTGCTTGATATACAGAGTGTACCATATCATCTACCCTTACGGTATATTTCATCTTTAACTCATTCAGTGCATCAGCTTGTTTTTCCAATTCATCTTCACCATCAAAGTCGCGCCAAACACCACTAAATTCATCGGCAGTTTCTACTTTCTCAAAATTGTGTGTAAAGACGTACTCTTCTTGTTGTTTTTTATCAACAACAATTGAAACAATTTCTTCTACTGCTTTTGCTTTAAGGACGGTAGGCGCAATTTTTGGTGGAGCTGATTTTGATTGATCTGAAATATTTTGAAGGTTTTCTTTTTGTGTTTTTGAAAGGCCATCTCGCATCCATTTGCCATATAACCAAATTAAATTAGAAGGAGTTGATGTTGATCTGCTATTTAATAAAAAAGCATGGAAGGCCTCGTGCAATTCCTTTGTGGAAGGAAATTCGTCAAATAAATTTTCCAATATCCTCATAGATGAGTCTAAAGCAAAAGCTTGCGCATCTTCCAAAGAAAGTTCTTCAGTTCCAAACCAATTTAAGCCCAGTTTTTTTTGTGTGGACAAGTAAAGTACCCTAAAAAAATAAAAAGCCAGGTTCAGTTTTTGTTCAGGAAATAATGCAAAGGAAGAAGGAAGAAAATAATTGTTTTCTTTATATCCTCCTTCTTTCTCGGCAGGAAAAATTTCTATTGCACATCCCGTAATGGCTCTGGCAATGATGATTAGTCTTTGTTTAATAGTATCCAAATGCACTGTTCTTTCAGTGATTTCTGCTGATACCTTTTTGTTTTTCCTAAAGTAGTTAGCAGCTTTTCCAAACAAGTATTCGTCTAATGCCATCCTTTAAATCATTAAATCTGTCAAATCGTTTAATGCAGTCAAGATTTGTGGATCGTCTGTTAGTGGTTCCACAACTGCAACTTTTACAGCAAGCCTTTTAGGTAACCCTGTTTGAATGAGTTTACCCGCGTCTACTAATAGTCTAGTTGAAACAGTTTCTGTTAATCCAAGTTCAGTTAGGTTTCTGATTTTTATACCCAATGCAACTAATTTCTTAGCCATTTCGGGCTCCACTTTACTTTCATTTATTACAATCTCCGTTTCAATTTTTGCACTTGGATAATTGAAAGACATGGCAACAAATCTTTGTCGAGTAGATGGTTTTAACTCTTTAAAACCGCGTTGATAACCGGGATTAAAAGATGCAACCAACATAAAGTCGTCATGAGCTTTAAAGGTTTGCCCAAGTTTATCTATAAATAGTTCTCTTCGGTGGTCAGTGAGTGGATGTATGGCTACAATTACGTCTGGTCTTGCTTCTGCAATTTCGTCAAGGTAAATGATATGACCTTCTTTAATGGCTATAGTAAGTGGACCATCTAGCCAAATTGTTTCAGCTCCTTTAATAATAAATCTGCCAATTAAATCAGTTGATGATGTTTCTTCATGACAACTAATTGTCAATAAAGTTTTATTCAATTGGCTGGCCATATATTCAATAAACCTAGATTTTCCAGAACCTGTTGGGCCTTTCAAAAGTATGGGTAACCGGTTTTGATATGCGTGTGTAAATACTTCTATTTCTTTACCTATAGGATGATAGTATGGAATATTTTCTGCCATGATTGATTGATTAATTCTCTAAAACCATTTATGAGTGAAACAAGTTATTCTTTTGATGCAATCAAGGCCTCATCACTTGGCTGACCATATTTGATGAATTCATAAATAAATAATCCAATTCCTGTTGCAAACATTGTTGCGCAAAGTATCAAGAT
>JANOYH010000268.1:0-3783 GCA_031428775.1 Bacteroidota bacterium | reverse complement strand
CTGATCTTAAATGTGTTACGCCTTTTGATAGACTGGAATCGTGGTAAAACAAGTACCATTTTTCATCCACTTTACAAATAGAATGATGTGAAGTCCAGCCAACTACTGGATTCAAGATTCTTCCTTGATAGCTAAATGGACCGTAAGGGTTATCGCCTGTTGCATAACAAATGAAATTGTTTGCAAGATTTACAGGTTTCATTTCCATATTTAATATGCAGGTAAAGGATTTTCTCTATACTCATGATGACCATTGGTATTGGTTAAATATTCAACTGATTTTAGTTTTGAGCTACCCTTAAATCTTATTCTGACAATTTGAATAGATTCTTCTTTTGTCAATTTGATCCCTTTTATGAAGCACGCTTATACATCGAACCTGATAAACAGGATTACCCAAGACTTCAATGAGTTGAATAGAAAAGACAGAATCAACGGGATGATTTTTTTTTAATGAATCCAATACCACCGTTGGTGATACCATCATAATACTTGAAGAAAATAATGGAGGATTATTGTTTTGAAAATCACTATGAACTTCGTCCATATTACTCCAACTAAAATATAAACCGCCAATAGTCCAAACATAAATTAAATACCTATATTAACCCAAGCCAAGGTGTGTTTTGCGAATATACCACTGTTTAATTTTTATCATAATATGAAATTATGAATGAAATCTTTTAATAATTCGCAATTGATGTGTTCGCAACCCTGTTTCTGAATTAATGATACCCATATTGTCAATTGGATCAATCCGTACTTTGCCTGATGCGTGAATAATGGTGGCACTGTCTAACATCATGCCTACATGGGTGATTCTACCTTCTGGATTATCAAAAAACGCCAAATCTCCACACTTTGCTTCTTGCAAAAAGCCCACTACTTCTCCAACAGCAGCTTGCTGAGAAGCATCCCTTGGCAATTTCACCCCCACAAATCGAAATACTTGCTGGGTAAATCCACTACAATCAATTCCAAAAACTGACCTGCCGCCCCAGAGATACGCGGTATTTAAAAAATGATTGGCAACCCATTTTAGGGTTGCTTCATTAAAATGCGCTTCATCAGGAATCCAAAATTTCCCTTCGTAGACAAATTCAATATCCCCAATTTTGGCATGTCCATGGGTAAAAAAGTGGAGTGGACTTCCAAACGAAATGTGCATGGGAGAACCATTACAGGTAATGGTTCTTAATACATCTCCATTCAACATATTGCTTCCGTTTAAAGCGGCTGATTCAGGCACTTCCAGTAATTGATTTTTTTGAACCCATCCATCATAACTGTCATACGATGTTCTAACTTTTAAAAAATCCTTATTGGTTTCTAGCACTTCAGCCAATTCTCCAAACAAAAGTTGGCTTACCATCTCTGACCGATGTGAAGCCTCGGCTCTCATGGGTGTAACGGGCACTATGGGCGTAACAAAACTCATCGCACAATTTTTTTTCAAGTTATGGAAATTTATAAATGACGCATCTATTTATAAATGCTTATTTTAAAGTAGTGCAAAAAGATAGCTACCAACATATTAGCGATAAAGAACTGCTCTTGAAGTTTAGGCGAGACCTAGACAATCAATGGCTAGGAGTTATATTGCAACGTTATACGATGTTACTGTTGGGAGTTTGCATGAAATATTTAAAAAATGAGGAACTGGCTAAAGACGCAGTTCAGCAGGTTTTTCTCAAAGCCATTTCTGAATTACACAAATATGAAGTGGACTATCTCAAAAGCTGGCTGTATACTATTGCTAGAAATCATTGTTTGATGCAATTAAGAGACAAAACAAAATTTGTAGCAGTAAGTGATCAAACTGAAATGATTATTGGTAATCATTTAGAAGAAAGTATGCTTGAAAAAGAGCAAACCCTGCTTTTATTGGAACAAAGTTTACTGGAATTAAATGGGCCACAAAAAGACTGTGTAACTTTGTTTTACCTCCAAAAAAAGAGCTATCAAGAAATTGTTGACCTTACTGGTTTTAGTTTATTACAAGTAAAGAGTTATATTCAAAATGGCAAACGCAATTTAAAAATATTGGTTACCCAAAAATTGCAACAAGAATAATGGTTGATTTAAGCAATATATTATCCAATGGCCCGGAGCCGAATGAAGCTGCACTAAAAAGGTATCTTGATGGAACAGCATCCGATGCGGAACGCTTTGCCATTGAAAACCAAATGACTGACGAAGCTTTCATGAACGATGCTGTGGAAGGCCTTCAAAACTTTAAAGACCCTCAGGTTTTACAACAGTATGTATTGCAATTGAACAATGACCTTCAAAAACAAACCAACAAGAAGAAAGCGCGTAAACTCAAACGTGGATTGAAAGAACAGAACTGGACAATCCTTGCAATCATTGCTATACTTGTATTATGCACACTTGCTTATGCAGTAATTAGTATGTATCATCGCTAACCTCTCAATTTCAAAAGCATTCACTCACTTCCGCACACATACCCAGCTTCGCGTCTGCATTGGCCATTGCAGAATAAAGCTGCTGCGCAACTTATTCTGCTGCCTCCGCATTCGCTTGGCACCATAGCCAATGATGTCGCTCATCAGGGTATGCTTGCTGCAGTTGGAGATATTTATAGACAGCAAAGTTCATTAATTAGAAGATGATACTTTGGGTAGGCGATAGTAAGATTTTGAGCTTTGGCGAGTTCAAAATCTTGGAAATCAAAGCCAGGAGAAACGGTACATCCAACTAAAGAGAAGGAGGATTCTATGGCGGGTCTGGAGGCAAACCAGGCACCGGCTGGTACTGTTGCTTGGAAGGATTCTCCTGCAAGTATGTTATTGCCTAAGCGAATAATTTGCAAGTCTTGATTTTCTTGTAATACAAAAATTTCTAAACACTGGCCTGCGTAGAAATGCCAGGTCTCATCACTTTGAATTCGATGGAAAGCTGAATAATCCCCTTGCTCTAATAAAAAATAAATGGCAGTGGCAAAATTTCTGTCGCCGGTAAATCTTTCATGCAATGCTTTTCTTTCTATCAATTCTGTTGATCGATATGTCTCTTTATAATAGCCCCCCTCAGGATGTGGCAACATCTCATAATTGGATACAATTTCTGCAACAGATAGTTCAGTTATCATTGTATAATTTGTTCATTGATATTAATAATCATGCAAAATTTAGTAACTGTTTACTCCTTTAATCATCATCTTCGTCTTGTACAGGCTTATATGGCGCTCTTTTCTTTTGGCGTGGTGATACTTCATTGATCAATTCAGCAACAAGTGCTGTCCATCCGCTCTGGTGGCTGGCACCTAATCCTCTCCCACTATCCCCATGAAAATATTCATAAAAAAGTACGAGGTCTTTATTCTCTGGCAAACAATAAAACCAATTTTGCTCTGCATTTAATTGCCTACAATGCGCACCATCCAGTTCAAACAAACTAATCACTCTTTTTGTAAGTTCGCTGGCCACTTCTGTGAGCGACACATAATTGCCTGAACCCGTGGGATAATCAATGGTCAAGGACTCGTCATAAAATTCCCCGAATTTTTTTATACTCTGAATAATCATGTAATTAATGGGCATCCAAACTGGTCCACGCCAATTACTATTACCACCAAAGAAGTCTGAAGTACTATCGCCCGGATCATAGTTAATGGAATAGTCAGTGCCTTCAATATTTACGGTATAAGGATTTGCTTCGTGGAACTTAGACAAAGCCCTAATCCCTCCTGGAGAAAGAAACTCTGTTTCATTTAACAAACGCTGCAATAAGGCAATCAACCGGTCTTTTGGAATTAATGAG
>JANOYH010000267.1:0-8913 GCA_031428775.1 Bacteroidota bacterium | reverse complement strand
GTATAAAGCACACCACAGGCATCTTGTGCAGTTGCAGTATAAGAGCCTGCGCCTAAATTAGGCGTATATGGATCGGTACTAATTACTGTTCCAAGACTATTTTTCCAGTTCACAAAAGTACTAACAACTCCTCTAAATTGTACTCTACCATTAGTAGTATTTACGCCTCCACAACTTGGCAATGAAATTAGGTCCATTACTGGTATTGAAGCTGCATTGATAATTACTTGAATTGATCCAGACCAATTGACACATCCACCTGCATTAATCGCTCTTACGGTGTAAGTACCCGCTGTTGTGGCCACATAAGAAGGGTTTGTGGCATCAGGAATGTCCGTTGCTGATTCACCACTTACTGATAGCATCCATTGATAGCTTAATTCAGGAGCAGCATTTGAAACATTTAATGTAACAGAGCCGCCTGCACAAAATGTTGTTGCAGAAGCTGCACTAATTGTAGGCGCCGTAGGCATTGCAGCACCTGTAATGGTAATAGAAGCTGAAGTAGCTGAACAACCATTTCCACCTGTTACGGTTAACGTATAATTGCTACTAGCATTCACAGTAATTTGATTGCTGGTTGATCCATTGCTCCAAAGATTACCAGAGCTTGCACTTGAAATTAAGTTGATAGAACTACCCGGACAAAAATCAAATTTTCCTGTAGATGAAGTGATGGTTGGAGTTGCGGGTGCAGCATTAACAGTAATAAATACTGAACCAGCCATTGAATAATGGCAATCAGTGGCCAAATTCGAAGCCCTAACTCTATATTCTGCTGCTTCTGTTAAGTTTGCAAATGAAATTGGTCCGCCCGTTCCCATTAGAAACACTCCTCTAGTAGAACCATCTTGAACAAGATTATAAGTTATTCCTAATTCAGATCCACTAAGATTTACTGAAACGCCAGTTCCACCAGCACAAATTGTGCCACCACCTGTTACGGTATATTGAATAGGAGCAGGTTTCACAGTGGTTTGCATTGGATCTGAAGTTGCTTTGCATCCATTGGCATCTGTTATAGTTACCGTATTTTGCCTTGTTTCCGGCCAATAAATTGGAATACTATTTCCACCCATCCCAACTGGCATCCATAAATAATTAGCAGCGCCTGCAGCTGTAGAAAGTGTTAAGCTACCAGCACCCTGACAAAAAGTAGTAGGCCCACTGGCTGTGATGATTGGCTTTGCAGGCAAAGGATTTACGGTAACAGTAGAAGTCTGTAATAATGTATGAGTATATACGCATCCGTTTACATCAGTAACATCAACGCTATAAACTCCTGGTTCTGTAATAATTACAGATTTTCCTGTAGCATAATTATTAGTCGTTATTCCGCCGAATACCCTAGTCCAATTATAACTTGCAGCAGTTGCATTAGCAGTTAATGTAACTGATCCACCAGCACAAAATGTAAGAGGGCCAGATGCGGTATGTGTGGTAACCAATGCCGTAGGAGTGACAATGGAATAAGCTGCAGCTCCATTAATACAACCATTTACGGAAGTTACTGTTGCCGAATAAGCACCCGCTGTAGTTACGTTTAATGTTGGTGCTGTTGCACTACCAGGCAACCATAAATAACTTGCATAATTAATAGGTGCAGTACTGTTTTGCCATAGCGGCAAATTACCAACAAGAACACCACTTATATCATTCGAAGCATCCAATTTATACAGAGTAGCCGTGTTGCCATTTACCGCATCAGATAAGGTATTTCCAGTTCCTTCATCAAAGGCATAATAGGCCACTAAATTTGGACTAGATGGCAATACCTTTTGATTTTTATTTGCATTTATTTCTGTAGAAGATTTAGCGGCATTCCAAATCCGCAATTCGTCAATTGCTCCTTTTATTGGATAATGAAAGGAATGTCCATTCCAACCAGTTGGTTGTCCAAGCCTACCAATTTGTAATGGTTGAGTAGTAGCAGTCATGCTGAAATTTGCTGCCATGGAATTTTCTAGATTTCCATTTACATAAATTTTTAAAGTAGCACCATCCCAAGTGCCTGCCAAATGATACCAAACATTGGGCTGAACTACCAGGTTAGTTGCTATTAATTCCACATGATTATTGTTCTTAGCTAAATGAGCAGTAAATCTTTGGTTGTACATGGCAAGACCATATTGGCCGTCTTGCGTGTCATAAATACCTTTTGATACGATGTATTGATAGCCACTAACGTCACTCAATTTAACCCATGCTTCCATTGTTAATTGCGTAGTTAATTCAATGGCTGGAATACTAGGCGCTTCCGCATAACTATTATTAAATAAAAGGTTTTTTTCACCCGCCAAAACTTTGAGGTCAATGGAAGTATTTGCACATAAAATGTTTGAACCCGTAGAAGATGTTATGACGGGTAAAGCAGGTTCAGTAATTTGAATATTTTCCACCTTACTATTTCCAAAAATATCTCTTGTGGTTAAGATATAAGATCCTGCAGAAAGATTAGCAAAACTATAAGGAGTTCCAGGTTGATTGGTAACAGAAGCCCTACCTGACAGCGTATATGTAAAAGGAGCCGTACCCGCAGTTGGAACTACTGTAATAGAACCATCAGATGATCCGTTACACAATGCATTGATCTTACTGATAGTGGTATTCACACCAGAATAGGAAGGAACTGATCCGCCTTCCACTGTAAACGTACTTGCAGTATTATAGCAGACCGTCATTTGTTTGAAATAATATCCGCTTGCACCAGTAAATCCAAAAAAAGCATAGGGATTTCCTCCATAAATGGTATTGATAATATCGCCAGTATAAGTCAAGCGAAGGACATTATCAAAATACACATACATGGTTTTTGTGGTAGCATTCCAAACAACTCTACTGGTATGTGGCAAACCGTCTTTAATATTACCACCGTCTGCTCTAGCAGTCACTGCTGTTACTAATGATCCATTAGTAAAGCCTCCCCCAACTCCATGCGATGGATTACCATTTTTTTGAATAGAAATATGATTAGCACCATAATCAGGAAACTCCCCATTTTGATAAATGTCATATTCAACCGCGAGTGACGGAGCAATATTTGCATATCCTAAATATTGACCATTAGTTGGATTACCAACAGTTGCTGTTCCTGTAGATGCATTTTGCAAAACAAAAGCCATTCCATCTGCACCGAAAGCCGTTCCATTAGATCCAAAAGCATCTCCATTTGTAAAAGCGATGGTATAAAATATATTGAAGTTTTGTCTTAGATCAATTCTTTGACTGTTCCAGATATTTCCTTGAACATATCCTTGGTTTGGAACAATAGTATAACAATTGCCTCCATTATTACTGGCACTTCCATTGGGAATAAATGTTTGCGCATTCACTGAAATGCCTGTAACAATTAACAATACAAACAATAGAGTAGCTTTCACAAAAATATTTTTATATAATAGCCTTTTACGCATAATCAAACATTTATTTATACAAAACAGTCGTTCCTATTTAGAACCTGATTCATTTCACATACAAAATTCCGTATTCAAACTTTTTCAAGTAATTAGTAACCGCGTTCGCATTCAATATCACCGGCCTAATTACATAAATTCCTTTTGGCAAAGAAGCACTTGGCGTAACCAGTTGATTCTGATCATTGGTTAGTGTATAACTGACACCAGCAGTTAAAGCAATTCTATCCGCCACTTCCGTTGCAGGTTTCAAGCCCTTGTAGGAACTAGTGAAAGCAGGTATGGAAGAACCTTGTGTTACAGTCATATCATCTGCCCTAATCACTAACTCATCTCCACCCACTACTAATTTACCTGCAATATAATTTGCTGTATAATTAGAAGGCGCTGCAAGTCCTGCTGCACTTGGCATTAATTGATAAGTTCCTGGCTTTAATGCCGCAACAGATGTAAGATTATTTTGTGCGTTTAATACTACAGCATTATTTTGAGCGTCTAAAATGGTATAGGAAGGTGCGCCTGTAAGTATACTCCTCAATTCATCATTGTAAGCAACACCAGAAATTTCACTGAAGAAACTGAACGTACTTGGAAGCGCTACTCCATTAGTAATAGCTTCATCATGCGCCTTAATAGTAAGCGTACCAGGTTGAACAGTGAGGTTACCTAGTTCATAACTGATGTCGAAATTGTACGTATTATAAGCAGGTGGAACGATATAATGCGCACCAACACTTAATCCTGTAATTAAATTAATGGACTTAGCAATCTGCTCTGTTGTTAATGGCTCACCAGAATGACCATCTGCTTCATTCAAAATGATGACTTGATTTTTATTGTTGTGTACCGGATCAATAATGGAAGATGAATTTACCAATGCATAACCATTCACTAACTGATAGCCATTCACTAAAGGATAACCATTTACTAATGGATAACCATTCACCAATGGATAACCATTTACCAAAGAATAACCATTCACCAATGGATAACCGTTTACCAAAGGATAACCGTTCACTAGTTGATAACCATTTACCAATTGATAGCCATTTACTAATGGATAACCATTCACCAATTGATAACCGTTCACTAAAGGATAACCATTCACTAAAGCAT
Organism: Bacteroidota bacterium; assembly: GCA_031428775.1. Lineage (GTDB taxonomy): Bacteria > Bacteroidota > Bacteroidia > Chitinophagales > Chitinophagaceae > Sediminibacterium. Next base: position 4,384 of record JANOYH010000267.1, on the reverse strand, counting down.
AGCCATTTACTAATTGATAGCCGTTTACTAAGGCATATCCATTCACTAAAGCATATCCATTCACCAATGCATAACCATTTAACAATGGATAGCCATTTACTAAGGAATACCCGTTTACTAAAGGGTAACCATTTACCACTGCATCCGTAATGGCTTTATAGGCCACTATCGATTCTGCAGGTACATCAATTACATAATTATTAACCAATGGATAGCCATTCACTAAGGCATAACCATTTACCAAAGGATAACCATTTACTAATTGGTAGCCATTTACTAAAGGATACCCATTCACCAAAGGATAGCCATTCACTAATTGATATCCATTCACTAATTGATATCCATTCACCAACTGGTAGCCATTGACTAAAGAATACCCGTTCACTAAAGAATAGCCATTCACTAATGGATAACCATTTACTAATGAATACCCACTGGCCATCATACCAAGATTGGTTAGGTCAGTAGTGTTTAGCGTTCTACCACCAACCAGTGTTTTATCGTTAGTTAATCCAATTACGGAATCAACTATGCTTGCTCTATGAGATCGCTTGATAAAATCTTCTAGGGCAGCTCTATCTGATTGAGAAATACTGGTTTGATCATAAGTATAATCGTAATCAATACCAGTAATTTTATCGCCATACTTGATGGTTAAATCTTTTGCTTTGATGGTTAATGGCAAACGATTAATGGTGAGTATAGCGGTACCAAAATTAAAATTATAGAGTGCATTTGATGCAGCTACAGCAGTAGCGGATGCATCAATTGGTATGATTGTAGGAGTCACCAAATACTTGCCAATATTAGATTTACTAGTGGCATTTGTTTCAAACCCGATAGACGCAATATTTAATTGAGCCAGTGTTACACCAGAAGTGGCTAAAGGAACATCATCTACTAAAATGCTATTAGTAAAATTGGGTAACTGCTCGCCATACAATTTGCTTGCAGGGCTTATGTTGATTGTTACTTTTCTTCTATTTTCTGATAAAATAAATAATGAATCAGCAGAAGTTCCGCCGTCATTGCCATTTTCAGCAAAACCAACGGTAATTGCTTTCACAGAAGGATTACCTGTAAAAGGAGGAATGATAGCAGTTACTTCTTGATCACTTACATAAGTTGTTTGAAGCTCAACCCCATCCATTTTTACTTTTGAATTATCGCTCAGGTATTTTCCTTGCACGCGAATCGTTACATTTCTTACGCCTAAATCTGCTTGTGGTGAGCCTAATACCAATTTTTCAATTTTTGGTCTAGGCTTCGCCATTGTTTTCACCGCTTCAGCTACTTGAACAAAACCAGCACCTGCCTTATAGTTGTACGATTGACCAGCGGGGGCTGTTAATCCTGATACAGATGCAGTGGACTGCAACAAAGTTTTAATCTCTGCAGGAGATAAAGTTAGGTTGGTATATTTTTTCTTCGCTTCTAATAATAACGCAACGGTACCGGCTATATGTGGCGCTGCGGCTGATGTACCATAAAAAGATTTAGGCGATGAAGCACCACCAAGGGTAACGGAAGTTTCTACTCCATCAGGCCCCATGATATCTGGCTTGTTTCTTACAATGCCATTAATTTTTGTTCCGCCAAAAGAGGAGAAATCTTCAGGAATAGTAGGCATACCATAACCTGGTGTGCTTGAAAATTTGGCAGCACCAACAGTAATGGCACCCACTGCATTGGCTTGACCTATGATAGAAGAGGAACCTGCATAGCCTGCTTCAAATTCAATTTTTCCTCGGAAGACTACATATTTAAAATTCACATTAGAACTACCAGAAGCTCTAACAATCATGATATTCGCTTGTGTAGTAGCAGTAACATCAAATCCTAGAATTTCTATTGGATCACCACCTACATTTTTGCGATTGAATCCAAATAAAGAATTACCGCTATTGTCTGTAATATAGATGTCTAAGTCATTGGCACTACCCGTAGTAGTTTGGCCATTGGAATAAATAAAATCTTGCCACTGTAAAACAATGGTATAGGTACCCGGATTTAAAGTAACCCTTTGAAAAACATTGCCGCCTCCAAAATTATGGGCATAGCCAGAATAACCAACTGGTGGTGCAATGGGAGAAAATGTATTTTCATACGACTTGCTACCAAAATTTCCAGCCGATGAAACATAGGTAACGCCTTCGCTCACTACCTTATTAACAGATTGTGCTACTATTCCATCTTGGAAGAATGGTTCTGTAATAAAACTTACGTCATCTACAATTACATTACAACCGTCTGCTTTTAATAATTGTATGCCTTCGGCAAAATCGCCTGGACTAATAAACCCTGTTCTAAAAACTAGTTTGGCTTTTGGTGCTACATCATGAATGATTTGCAACATGCCCCTTCCTTCGTCTTTGGTATTGTCCATAAAAGGATAATCCTGTAACACTTTCACTGCGGTGGTATTCACCGTATCATTTGGCCCACCAGGTAAATCACCTAGACTCTTATCATTATCAGCTCCGCCTAATTTATCATAACTATCAGAAAGTACGCCAATCTTAACGCCATCTCCTTGTATATTGTAACCACCTTTAACAATATCACTACCCATGGATTTATCACCCTGTGAAACTATTGAGCCAGCATTGCTGATAGGTAAAAATACAGGTCTGCAAAAATTAATGATATCCGGTCTACTGTTTAACAAACTCAAATTAGCAATAGGCATTTGGCCAGTTAGAAATAAGGTGTTTACACCATTATTAATAAAACCTGTCATGCCAATTGCTGGCGATTCTAAGAATGTTTTAACTGCATTGTACTGACCTATTTTGGCAATAACTTCAACCATTACCGTATTGGCATCTGCCCTGAAAATAATTTTTACTTGTTCCGGTACTGGATTGGTTGGTGTGGTGGTAACTGCCAACTGGGTTAATTCTGCACCAATTATGCTCACGGTATCTTTTCCACTTGCTGGAGGCGTAAAATAGGGTATAATACAAGGGGTATAAGTAACTGCAACAGAATCTTTTGCTGTGCAACCACCATTAGGGTCTGTAACTGTTAACACATAAATGCCTTTTGCACTCACAGTAGGCGTTGCAGTATTTGCACCCGATACGATAATCCCTTTAAGGGTTGTCCAACTAAATGTTACACCTGTAGTAGACGAAGAACCATTGAGCACTGCAGTCCCTACCGTGCAATTCAAATCTTTAGTTGAGCCAACATTAATATTAGGTGTTTTACAAAGTATAAAAGGAGAAAAATTAATGAATACATTATTACCAGTAACAACTTGAGTACCGCTCCAGAAAGCGCCTGTTAAAGCATTATCAGAGGAACTATTTCCTAAATATATTCCACCATAAGGGGCCCAAACGGTTCCTGACCATTTGTTGTTTTTACCATTCTCGTCTTTATCGTCTTTGTTACTATCTTTCTTATCATCATCATCGTCTTTTGAACTACGATCACCACTGGTAAAAGCATATGTCTTGCTAGCAGAAGTTGAACCATTGCCATGTGTTTCTAAGAAAATACGAGACGCCGCTCCTCCATTCACAATTTTAATGGAATATAAGTTTACATCTACATCACCATATACATACACATAAATGCTACCTGTAGTATTGTTTTTGAAATCGTAGACAAATGTGTTTTTGCTTCCAGAATTTTTGATCAACTTGAATACATATACACCTACACCAGAAAAAGTAACCGTTTGTTTACCGGTAAGATTTACATTACCATAAGACCCTGGTGTAATGATTCTTGTAGCAGTAATATTAGACGTGCCTGCTGCTGGAAAATTGGTAATTGTTGGCATGCTAGGCATGGTAGGCAAAGAAGGTGTGCCAATGATATTTCCGCCAGAAGGAGTTGGACCTGTATAGATAGTACCAACGGGATGGGTTAGTTTTCCTTTTACTTCACTTCCTCCATTACTAATGGCCGAATTTCCTGCCACATCTATATTTCCTTTGATGGACGCTTTATTGCCAATTTCAATCGCATTCCCTTTAAAATTAGCGGAATTTGCTGCGGTGATTCTACCTTTCAATTCTATATTATTTCCTAACTGGACTTTACCACCACTGAATAAGTTACTACCAATTTCAATATTAGTACCACTCTTGATCAGCCCATAACTACCAATGTCCCCTTTTTTAATTTCAATAGAAGCTCCTAGTTGAACCGCACAGGTTGCGCAATTGCTGCTGCCCCCAAATAAAACGAAGTCAGTTATTTTTAACTGCTGCGCATTTACTAAAGCAGGCAAATATGCTGTTAGAAAGAGGACAATAATTTTTTTCTTATAAGACATAAAAAGGATTAAAGTAAAATATTCAATTGGGCAATTGCAAATTCATTGTAACAAACAATTTCTTGTTAGTTCAATAGAAATAAACAACCACTC
>JANOYH010000266.1:0-4983 GCA_031428775.1 Bacteroidota bacterium | reverse complement strand
CTTTATTTGATAAAATCATTTTCCATGCAGGTTCCATCCACAAAGCCTTATTGCGATCTTCTAGCATATTCTTACCGAAAGACTCACTCAACAACCATTCCCATGGATATAATTTGAAAATGTTTTTGATGGGTAGGTTTTCCAAATTCAAGAATTCCTTGTTGTCATCGTCCCAGCCAATATCGTCAATGAAAATTAGTTTCGTTTCTATGCCACCTTGAATGGCACAATCGCGCAGGTATTCTGTATTGGTGAGGTCTTCCAGTGTTTCTTTCAAGCAAGTGAAATAAAGTGGACCTTGATTCAGATATGGTTTCAAGTATTTCCAATAGTTGATCAGTTTTTCATGCACACTATTGAATTGGTCTTTATGGGAATCAAAGTCTTTCAGCCAAAACCACTGCACAATTCCAGCCTCGTATAAACTAGTGGGAGTATCAGCATTAAACTCCAGCATTTTAACTTGTCCATCTTTATAACAAAGGTCAAACCTACCATAGATAGCAGGATGGTCATCCGTCCAACTCCTTTCAATCATGGGAATGGCCCAAGAAGGAATATGGAATTTATCATATAATTTTTCATCCATTACGTGTTGTACAGCACCCAAACAAAGGTTGTATAATGCTGCAGTTGCAGTTTCTATCTCTAGAATTTCAGGCATGGTAAATTGGTAGTAAACAGACTCATCCCAATAGGGAAGATTAGTAGTATGAAAACCAAATCCAAGTTGTTCAACGGCCGATTGCCAGTTGTTTCTTGGGGTTATTTTAATTCTTTGCATAGTTGATTTATTTGTCTACTCACAAATTGGTATGATGATAGTTCCATTCATTACAACCTATGGCCGTAACTTTAAGAGGAAACACTAAACCCACTTCTTCCAAATCCACCGCGTGTAACTGCTCCTTTGAACCCATTGGTGCCTATATTGGAATTAGGATGTATCGCATTAGAGTAATAACCGGCTCGTTGGTAGCCGCCATTATTATAGTTGCCATAGGGTCTGAAAGCATAATACCACAATAGCGCAGTTCCAATACCAGCCCCTGCATGGTGTTGAACCCTTGTATAAGGGGCTGTGGAATCACTTCTGATATGCACTTTGGCATTGTCGTCCCAGTCGTTTTTCTTTGGCTGATTACAGCTTGCTAGGGTAGCAGTAATTAATACTAACTGGATGTAAGTCGATTTCTTCATGTTGCTCATTACTTAACCGTGATATAAATTTCGTATTCTTTTTTCACCAAGACTTGTTTGCTATCACCATCAGCGTTTTCAGCAGTAGTGAAATGGCTACCCAAGCCAGGTACCGTATCACGGTATTCTATGTTCTTGACCATGCCGTTGTCTTTCCAAACGGCGTGTGTGGTGATCAATATATCGTGTAAACTATCTAAATGCTCCACTTTAACGGAACTTTCAATAGCGGCCGATTTGTTGACAGTATTGGTAATATCTTCATTCTTTTCAGTTTCGCAGGAAAGCAGAAAAAACATGGCTGCTCCTCCCAAAATCGCAATTACGATTGGTTTCATGGTATACATAAGTGTAAGTTTTCAATTTGGTTGCAGTGGGTTTGTGAACCCGCCTTCAATAGTTTGTACACGATAAAGTTAGCCTTCCTAAATGGGTCAGCGGTTTTTGTGTAATTATTTTATGAAGGAAAATTGGCTATAGTGTTATAGCTTTTGAATTTCGGGTGGTTTTACACGTTGACGAAAACGGGCAAAAAGAAATTCCTGTAAGTGGTTCATGTTTCATGGGAGCGAGGCTCCGTTTACTTTGATCTAGTAAAGATATAGGGTAAGGGCCCATCGTTCAAAGGGCATGTGGGTCAAGTGGAGGAGGGAATCACACCAATGGAAAAGTATGTATGATGAGTGGTAAAACCCTTCAAAAAAGCCAGAATTTGCTACATGGTTTCAAGTTCTACCGGATGTTTTGGCTTCCAGAAAGCATAATAGAAGCCCAAAATCAATATTCCAAGCGTAAAAGGGATTAAAGCTAGGTGCTTCATATTGAAATTGCCAAACAGTGGGTGCGTGTCAAAACCCAGGAATTCACTGATCATCCAATAAGAGTTGGCGCTAATCCAGATACTAATGGCAAGATTATGAAACAGTTCTGATGGAAATTGCCTGGTACGCCAAGCAATGATGATAGAAATAATCAGTGTAGGAAAAATCATGGCTATTCCTAAAGGTTTCCAAACCATACACCAGGCTACGTCTTTGAATAACCAGAAAACGATGTGCAGGTTTTCCATTTTCCGGTATTTAATGGGGATATGATAATTGTTTTCTTTACTGCTTGAAATATTTTGTACCATAGTTCATTTCTTGAGGTACTAAAATATATTTTTTAAACAATTAACTGCTCAATATTTTTTTAAATCGACTGATGTCTACTAAAGGATCTAATGGAACATTGTTAAGGATACTTGCTGCAAACTGCGCAGCAAAATAGGGTGCAAGGGAGCAGCCTTTGGTACCCATGCCATTAAATAAACCGATATTTTGATGGATAGGATGAAAGCCAATAAAGGGTCGGCGTTCAATGGTAGCTGGTCGTTCCGATGCCATATGCGCCACAATTTCATAAGGCAGTTTTAGCCATTGATTCAATTGTATGGTTGTTTTTTGTAGGAAGGCATCTGTTGGTTGCAAGTCAGTAAATTTCCATTCATAGGTTGAACCAATCCACCATAAATCATCTTTCCATGGAACTAAATTGATGCCCTGTTTGTAAATATTATTTCTAGGTAAGTCTGGAATACGAGCAATGATGACTTCTCCCTTATTTTTAGCAAAAGGCAGTAAATTGAAATATGGATTCTCTATATCGCCAGTTCCTTCACAAAAAATAATTTGCTTAGCAGTGATCCCTTGAAACTGAACCTGGTCTTTCGTTACAGAGAAATCTTGAAAAGTAAATTTCGTTTCTATAAAAGCATTTTCTAACTGTAATTGTTCGCGCCATGATGCGAGCATAGCATTCAGATCAATCAATAAACATGGATTGATTTCGCCGATGCCAAAGGGATAGTTGAAATATTGTTTCCAATGGTCTGCATTTTCTGGCTCGCGCAAATATTCAGTTTCGACAAGACTTCTTTCTCTAAAAGCTAATTCCATTTGTGGTGTAGGATGGACGTCTAGAATATTACACTGGCGAATTAAATCAATGCCCAATTCATTGCCAAGGGAGGTATAATTAGTTAATGCAAAAGGCAACAATTTTTCTATCTCCCAAGTGCGTACGATTCTTCTACCAGTAACTGGATTAATAACGCCACTAGCTAATTTGGTTGAACTAAATGGATTGGAAGTATCGATGACCAATACTTTTTGTCCAGCTTTTTTCAAGTTCCAACTCAAGAAAGTGCCACAGATGCCTTGACCAACAATGATTGTATCCACTTGCATGAAACGAATTTCGGGATTATTCAACAACTTGAATGCGAATGCCTTCAGAATGACTGCTAAATTCTGGTGCATACAAACATTGTAGACTAGCAATGCCCACAGAAAAATCACCTAAATGTGTCACAAACAAAGGATACTCAAACACATAGGTTCCCTTATACATATTGCCAAAGTAAAAGTTTGTAGCCGCATCGGTAGTGCTCTGATAATAACCTAGTGAGCCTTTCCAATTGTAGCCGCTGATTACATTCAGGGGCTCGGTGCCAGAAGCACGTAAATCTTTTAAGTGTACATATTCCATATCACGATCTGTGCTGATTACTAAGCGTACTACCAATTTATCTCCCACATGCAAAGGATGGGTAGCATCAATGGCCTCTAATTTTTTACCGCTCTTATCATTCGTTTCAATCATCAATTGCTTGCTGATTTTAAGTGGTGTTGCAGCAGGTGTTATTCTGTCTAAGTCTTCAAAATATTGCCAATACACTGCTCCCCATGCGGGTTGATTCGATTTTGCCTCAGTTGACTTTTTAGTTTTTGTTGTTACCGTTATCTCTCCCATTTCAGGATTCATTTGTTTACTTTCAAAACGTTTTTGAAAATAGCCTGTGCCTTCAGAGGTTTTAGTTTCTTCAGAATTGAGGGTTGTTTTTCCTAATTGAATATTTACAGTTTTATTAGTAGCCAGCCAATTACTGCCTTGCATCAATAGGGTATAACAAGCGTCAGCAGTGAGTAAACTATTGTTCCAACGATTGGTTTGTTTGTTCAGTAAGATCCATGTTTTCATGGCGTCAATATTTTCTGATAAAACTTCGTCTTTTCTATTTTGTTTCATTTCAGCAGCCATCATAGTCACGGCTAATTGTGTAGCCATTGCTGTGCCACGCCAGAAATAGTTGTTATTTGTTTTCCAATAGATTCCTTTCTGTTTGTCTACTACTGCATTCTCTATAATGCCAGGTAGAATCTTTTCATACGACAATTTGAATTCCTTGTTACGTTCAAATACAGTTGCCAATAATGCCTGTTGTTCTATTGATAGAAATGGCCAGAATTTTCTGCCCTGTTTCAAAAAGTATTGATGAGCATCAGGCGCGCCATCGGCTATATCTAGGTAATAGCTTCGCATAGATAGGTATTGGATATTCCAGTATCCAAGATGGTTTTTATTCAGGTCGATTTTAGATTTGAGTAATCCTTGATATGCATTGTTGGTGATTCCGTCTATATATGCCAAAGCCTTTAGAATCAAAGGTTTCAACCGGATGGCGATATCTGGTGTAATGGCCCCAAGTTTTTTTAATTTGCCAATACCCGTTAACACTAGATTGGTCATAAAAGGATCATCATAACCACCTTTGAACCAAGAAAATGCACCAGATTCTAATTGTAGCTCGGCTAGTTTTTGAATTTGAATTTCAGTTTCAGTAGCTAATTTGGCCACATTGAATAAGTCTTTCAAACGTTTCATTTGCGCGGCTTCTGTTTTTGCTTCCATTACCCAAGGTGTTTCTTCTAAGAGCAATTGTTTGAGCGATTGATTTTTTTG
>JANOYH010000265.1:0-2085 GCA_031428775.1 Bacteroidota bacterium | reverse complement strand
GCTATGTCCAGCCGAAATTGTGTTGTTCATTTCAATTCAATCATTTGAAAAGTCGAGTTACTTGTCCTATCATGCTTTAAATGCAATAGAGGACTAAAGGTACAAGTTGAAACTTTATCAATCAATTAAAAGGGAATTTGTACGCTCAAATAGTAAATCTAAAAAGTGAAAAAAAGAAATGAAAATTAATGTCAGATTTTGAAACCATCATTAAATTTCATAGATTGTATCAATAACTAATCCTCCCCGGATCAAAATTTTAACCTACAAAAGGAGTTTGTTGATAAAGTATTGTCATGTAAAATATATAAAAGCAACAATTACGCTTTTATGAATAAGTACAAAAAAGAAATCAAGCAATACAATTGTTTTGAAGAATTGGAGAATGATGAACTATCCTATTATGCTAAATTAGAACCGATTGAATTATTGAAAAATTTAAAAAAAATTGTGTTGACGAGTTATGGAATAAGAGTGCACCCTCCGTTTTCTGCTTTTATAAATCAAATACAGTTCAAAGACAATGTAGACTTGGAATATTTAGAGTAAATTCTCAAACTCTACAATAAAAAACAATGATCAAACGCACCCTTTGCATTGAAACCCCTTGTCATCTTAGGTGTAATAACAACCAATTGGTGGTTAGTTATAGTCATGTAAAAGGGTTGGAAGACCGTGAAGATAAAACAGTTCCAATTGAAGATATAGGCATGTTGGTTTTAGAACACCAGCAAATTACTATTTCGCATTATTTACTCGACCAGCTTTTAAACAATAATGTTTCAGTTGTTACCTGTAATAACACACACCACCCAAGTGGGCTTTTTCTACCACTTGAAGGCAATACTTTACAAAGCGAAAGATTTCGTGCACAAATTGAAGCAACAGAACCATTAAAAAAACAACTTTGGCAACAAACAGTAAAAGCTAAAATAACTAACCAAGCTTTCGTTTTTAAACGATGGCAACTAAATCATAAGCACTTATCAAATTTAGCTGCTAAAGTAAAAAGTGGTGACATGGATAATAGCGAAGCAGTTGCAGCAGCATATTATTGGCAAAATCTTCTACCTGCAACTTGGCAGTTTTATAGAAGAAGAGAAGGTCCGCCACCCAACAATTTACTAAATTATGGATATGCTATTGTTAGAGCGGGTATGGCCAGAGCTATTGTGGGTGCTGGCTTATTGCCTACTCTGGGTATCTTTCATAGAAACAGATATAACGCATTTTGTTTAGCTGATGATATGATGGAACCATATCGCCCTTTTGTAGATATCATTGTAAGATCCATTATCGATAAAACAAGTGCTGTTGATACCATCACACTAGAATTAAAAGCACAATTATTGAAAATACCCACTATTGACGTGTTCTTGAACGAAGAAACAAGCCCATTAATGATTGCTATGCAAAGAACAGCTTCTTCTTTAGCAAAATGTTATTTGGGCGAGCAAAGAAAAGTTTTATACCCCACAATGGAATAGCCTAAAAAAATCGAAACCATGAAATCCGAACGCCTTAACGCTTATCGAATTATGTGGATACTTGTATTTTTTGATTTGCCAACTGAAACAAAGGCTGAAAGGCGAACGGCCCAACAATTTCGAAAAAAAATTATTGGGGATGGTTTTGCCATGTTCCAATTCTCCATTTATCTTAGACACTGTGCCAGCATGGAAAATGCTGAAGTGCATATAAAGCGAGTCCAAAAAATACTCCCCGAAAAGGGGCATATTGGAATTATGTCTATTACAGATAAGCAATTTGGGATGATGAAAATATTTCAAGGAAAAAAGCCACAAATTGTTGCTCCCGTGCCTCAACAGCTTGAAATGTTTTAAGCTAATACATCGGCTAGGAATGAAAAATGGCACCAAGAACTGTATTCATGGTGCCATTTTAGTCATTTTTCCGGTTCTACTTTCTTTGAAAACCCTTGTCAGCATTGCGTTTGGCGTTAACCTGTTGTTATCAAAGATCGGTTAAACCAGAATTGAAAGCAAATCACAACTTCCATGCACTCCATGTGTTGATGTTGGCTACTTTCCATATGAATCGATCTCCCACAGGTTCACGTGTTGC
>JANOYH010000264.1:0-2189 GCA_031428775.1 Bacteroidota bacterium | reverse complement strand
ATTTTGCAGTTTTATGATTTGGGGGCTGACTATTTAGACAAACCACCCATGCTTTTTTGGTTGTCGGCTTTGAGTCTGAAAATTTTCGGCATCTATGATTGGGCTTATCGATTGCCTTCATTTGTATTTGCCATTATTGCTGTGTACGCCACATTCCGACTAGCCCATTTATGGTATGGAAAAACCGTTGCGCAGTTGAGTGCCATGATCTTGGCTAGTTCTCAAGCTTTTTTTCTGATTACCCATGATGTAAGATGCGATGCCATGTTGATGGGATGGGTAATGCTGAGTTTATGGCAATTATCTGCTTGGTTCGAAAAAGGGAAATGGAAATATTTTATCACCGCATTTGTAGCTATTGCAGGAGGAATGCTTACCAAGGGGCCGATAGCTTTAATCGTTCCTGTACTTGCCTTTCTACCCCATTTTATTTTGAAAAGGGAATGGAAACAGTTGTTTCGATGGGAATACCTAGTCGGATTATTAATCATAGCTATTTTATTAATACCTATGAGTATTGGATTGTACCAGCAATACGACCTGCATCCAGGAAAGCTAATCAATGGTCACCCCATTCAATCGGGCTTACGTTTTTATTATTGGACCCAAAGTTTTGGCAGGTATACTGGCGAGAATGTGTACCATGAAATGAGTTATTTTACTTTCTTGCTTGAAAATATGCTTTGGAGTTTTCTTCCATGGATCATTTTCTTTTTGATTGGATTGGGATTTGCTTTTTGGGATTTGTTAATGAGTAGGTTTTGGATTAAGTCGAAGTTAGAATTCATAACCATAGGTGGCTTCTTTTTTACCTATTGTATTTTGGCTAGGAGTCAGGCCCAATTGCCCCATTATATTTTTGTAGTTTTTCCTTTGGCAGCCATTGTTACCGCCGTTTTTATTCATCGGTTGTATTTTTTATCTGCTAATAGTAAATTGAGTCAAATACTTTTTGGATTTCATGCATTTATATTCACCATATTATGGTTGTCTGTTGCCGTGTTGATGTATTTGCCATTTAAACAAGTACCCATCATTATGCCCATACTTGCAGTAATGGGACTATTGATCAATTGCTGGATCTTATTTCGAAAACAACAAGGGAAACCATTTCCTGCATTAATTACCTCCGCTTTTTTTACCATCATTTCAATAAACCTTTTTTTGAGTACCCATTTTTACCCAAATCTTTTGCAATATCAGATGGGTAATACGGCAGCAGATTATATCAACCAACATGCAATGGATAAAAGCAAAGTAGTTTTGTATGGAGTGGGAGATAGTAGGGCATTACATTTTTATGGAAAGCACTTGTTTACACATAAAAACAGCAGGAATGCAATACAGGAATCAGATATTTTAATTACTTCAACAGATAGTATTGGGGTTTTTAAAAAGGCATTCCCTCTACTCAAAACCCTTCATACTGGGGCTAATTTTTCGGTGAGTTTATTAACCGCTGGATTCTTGAATCCCCAGACCAGAGAACAGGAAACACCCCATTATGTCATCTTGGATTTGGATGGAAAACCCTAGTTTCAGGGCAATTCGTTAGTTTTGACCCATTACATGACAGAAGTTATCATCATTTTTGCACTTATCTTGATCAATGGATTGTTTTCCATGGCAGAGATTGCTTTGGTTTCGGCACGTAAAGCCCGTTTAGAAGCACAGGCTGTAAAAGGGGATTTAGACGCTGCAAAAGCACTTGAATTGGCCAATCATCCTGACAGTTTTCTTTCTACTGTACAAATAGGGATCACCCTCATTGGAATTTTAACGGGGATTTATTCTGGAGATAGTTTTAAAGCTCCATTGCAAACAACACTTGCTCAATTTGAATCACTAAAGCCTTATAGCAGTACTTTGGCAACGGTCATCATATTATTTGTGATTACTTTTCTTTCCTTGGTATTGGGTGAACTAGTGCCCAAAAGATTAGGACTAAGCAACCCAGAAGGCATTGCCAAAAAAGTGGCTGGCCCTATGCGCATCATTTCTTGGATCACTTTCCCATTTGTTTGGTTGTTAATGCGCGCGTCTAATTTATTGGTCCGCTTAATGAATGTAAAGGTCAATGAAAACCAGGTTACGGAAGAAGAGATAAAAGCCATCATCAGTGAAGGAACCGAACACGGAGCCATTGAAGAGGCTGAACAAGAAATCATTGAACGCGTTTTTCAGTTGGG
>JANOYH010000263.1:0-9110 GCA_031428775.1 Bacteroidota bacterium | reverse complement strand
GGTAAATACTATCTGGTCCATTTTCATATATTACAGGTATCAGCGATTCACTGATGGTTTCCAATGCTACATTAGTATCGTATGGTACGTTCATCAATTGTGCTAGATTGATTTTGGCAGATTCTAGGGCGTTTTTTACCGTTAAAACAGTGAGTTCATCTGAGGATAATTGTCCTTTTAAGTCGTAATACAATGATGGCACAATAGCCCCGCTTTTGTGTAAGTTGTCTAGTCTACTTACTTGTGTTATGGTCACTTCTACTTGTTTTTTAGAAATGAGTAACAATTCATAATTATTCAAAACTTGTAAATAGGCTAGGATAGTAGTAATAGTAACATTGTCTTTCAATTGTTGTAGTTCCATCATACTTGCTTGATAATTCCATTCATTTTGCTTGATGTTTTGTTGAATTGCAGAGCCATTCCATAAAACTATGCCTGCATTTAATGAATAATTGGCAAAATTGATTTGTTGGTTTACATAGCCGTTGGTAAAAGGGTCAATACTTCTTCCTTTATTGATACCATGAGAAATGTTTGCAGAAATCTGAGGTAAGCGATTGGCTTTTGATTGTTCATAACCATTTTTGTTCACCTCAGATTGATAAGCAGATTGGCGTATTTGAAGGTTATTTTCAAGAGCGGTTTCTACACATTGCTTCAGGTTTAATTTTCCTGATATGCGTTGCAGAGTCTGTGCAGGTAGACTATTCCATGATTGAATGAAAAGGGTCAGGAATAACAATTGAATTAAGGTTGATTTCATCATGAATGTATTTTATTCGCTGCGTAAACTTGTAACAGGATTAGCACTAGCGGCTTGATAAGTTTTGATTCCTAAAATGAGCATAGATAAACAAAAAAGTAAGAGACCTCCTTCTAAAAAAAGCCAGAAATTTATCGAGATTTTATAGGCGAAATTTTCTAACCATTTATGTACGCCCCACCAGGCAATGGGAATAGCAATAAAGAATGCAATGAGAACCAAGAGCAGAAAATCTAAGGAAAGTAGTGTGATGATTTGAGTAACAGAAGCTCCCAATACTTTTCTAACACCAATTTCTTTGGTACGCTGATTGGTTACAAATGAAACAAGGCCCAATAATCCCAAACAGCTAATGAAAATGGTTAGTCCAGTTGCCCAACTGAGGAGTCTAGAGATTTTTTGTTCGGACTTATAATATTTAGCAATGGTCTCATCGAGAAACTCATAATTAAAATCTTCTTCAGGATATTGTTGTTTCCAAAGATTTTGTATTTTATCTATGGCTGATTTCCATCTAGTACCTTCTGCATTTTGGGGCTGGAGGGCAACCGAAAATACACGGGCTTGATTTTTGTTCATGCCCATGATTAATGGCGCAATTTTTTCGTGTAAAGACTTCTGATGAAAATTGGCCACAACACCAATGATTGGCTGTTGTCTATCTTGCCATTCAATGATTTTTCCAATAGCGTCGGATGGTTTTTTAAAACCAAGAAAGGAGCTATATGCCTCATTGATCAATAGTCCATTGACGGTATCACTAGGCACTAAGTTGGTCCCAGCTAGAAGTGGAATATGGAAAAGTTTTAAGTATTGGGTGTCGATCATTTTTACGTGTGGATTGGTAACGATTTCCTTTTTTCCATCCATGTATTTCATGGTGCTAGTCCAAGTTCCACTGGAAGAAGGTGGATTTGTAGATAAGCTTACTTCTTTTACTTCCGGGATTCTTTTCAATGCATCAAAGAAATAGTTCATTTTACTGGTGGCGGTATCATTGTATTTGATGCGAAAAATAAGGATGGCTTCTTTGGTAAAACCTAAATCACTATTTAAAGAATGGCTAATTTGTTTTCCAACGAATAGAGTGGCAATGATAAACACTTGCGCAATTACAAATTGAGCTACTGTTAATGATTTTCTTAACCAGACTGACCTCGACTTACCACGAAGATCAATTACTTGGTTTTTTAATACATCTACTGGCTTAAAAGAGGAAAGTACTATTGCCGGATAAAAACCCGCAAGGAAAGAAATGGCTATCAATAGACCTAAAAGAAATAATACAATGAAGCCGGTCAATTCAAAATGTAAACCTTCAGGAATGAAGTCGTGAAATATTTTTAGTAAAATAGGCGTCAGTAATATGGATAACACGGTTGCTAGGAAGGTGAGTGCCAATGTTTCACTTAAAAATTGCAAGACCAATTGTTTTCTTGTAGAACCCATGGTTTTTCGAATACCAATTTCTTTAGAGCGTTGCGAGGCTTGAGCAGTGGTAAGGTTGATAAAATTGATACAACCTAATAGTAATAAAAATGCAGCAACAGATAATAATCCATAAAGGGTTGGCTTGTGTGCAATTCTTTGATCAAAATTGCCATAGTCTGCGTCAAAATGTACCATTTCAAATGGTTGTAATTTGTATTCTACAGTACTATGGTCGTCTACTTGGGGTTTATTGTATTTATGATGGAGTGCATCGATTTGTTTTTCAATGTTACTATTGCTGATTGCAGGTGATTTTATGATAAATAGTTGAGTAGAAGAATTTACATTGTCCCATGTATTGGTATATTCTGGCTGCATTCTAGGCGTCTCCATGGTAGATAAGGAGATAATAGTTTTAAAGGTAAAATCTGTTTGGCCTACAAGGTCTTGAACTATGCCAGTAATTGTTGCTGTTACGGTATCATTATATACAAGCTTTTTTCCAATTAGATCTGCAGGTTTTATATTGCCATAAAATAGTTTTGCATTTGATGTTGTTAATACAATTTGATAGGGTGCACTAAGTGCAGTTTTAGAAGACCCAGCTAACCAGGTATATCCGAGCATGGACATATACCTACTGTCTGCAAAAACAAGGCTTTTTTGTTTTTTAAAGTGTTTAATGGGGGCACTGCCATTTGCTGGAACGCTCAACTTTGTATCATCATCGCCATAAATAAACGGGATAACAGATGCTAGGCCTGTAAGTTCTTTAGAGACCGCCTTCCCCATGGGGCCGGGTACGCCAGAGTTTTTATAGGGTGTGCCTGAAAAAGTGAAATTGGAAACAACTCGGAAAATATTGTTTCTATTCTTTTCGAATTTGTCGAAGTTGAAATCAAATTGTACAATTAGAAAAATTACTAATGCAGCGCTGATACCAATAGCAAGCCCTATGATATTGATCAAAGAGAATACTTTGTTTCTGATTAAATTCCGATAAGCTGTTTTTAGATAATTTTTAAACATGATACTAGTGGGCCTTTTTTTTATTAGTCAAATTAACTTTTTACTTTTTTCACATAGATTCTTTTGTTTGATCAATTATTCCGTTCTCAAACTTTTAATTGGATTGGATAGGGCCGTTTTAATTGCTTGGTAACTTATTGTACAAATTGCTATGATGATAGTTAATGAAGAAGCAATTAAAAATACCGACCAGCCAATAGTTGTTCTATAGGCAAAGTCGTTGAGCCATTCGTTCATAAGTAACCAAGAAATTGGGAATGCAATTAAAAGAGCAAATACAATTAATTTCAAAAAATAGACTGATAATAAACTGGTTACCTGAATAATAGTAGCCCCCAGCACTTTTCTAATGCCTATTTCTTTTCTTCTGTCTTCTGCAATGAACATAGCTAAACCAAATAGACCAAGACAGGCTACTAAAATGGTAAGAATTGCAAATATGCCTAACAAAAGTCCTGTTTTATGTTCTGCATCATAAGTGTCAGTTAATCTTTGATCAAGGAAAGAATAGCTAAAACTTGCTTCTGCATTCAATTTTGTCCATTCTAACTTGATTGATGTTAAAATGGCTTGAATGTCTGTTGTTTTTATTTTTACAATCATATTGCTTTTATTTCCTCCCAATACCATTACTAAAGGGGAAATAGGTTGGTGGAGTGATTTGAAATGAAAATCTTTAACTACACCAATCACATGATAGGTATTGATTTTACCATTATTGTCACTATTGATTACTCGGTGATTCAATGGATGTTTTTCCCATCCCATTATTTTAATAGCGGTTTCATTTAAGATAATACCTGCAGAATCAGTGGCATAATCGGTTGAAAAATTTCTTCCGATTACCATTTTCATTCCTAAAGTTGGAATGTATTGATAGTCGATATCATATCTTAAAGTCTTGGTAAGCTCTTGTGAATTAGTTTCTGGGGCAATGATAAAATTATTATTATTAGAGTTGCCTACAGGAATATAACTGGAGTAACTCGTGCTAATAATTCTTGGATCATGTAAGAATTTATTGTTCAATACTGTTGCTTTATTTCCTAATTGCCAGATAGGTAAAATGAGCACTTGTTCTTTGTTAAAACCTAGATCTTTATTTTGAATAAAGTTCATTTGTTGATATACTACAATGGTGCTAAAGATCATTGCCACTGCAATAAAAAATTGAAAGACTACTAAGCCACTTCTAAAACTGATCAATGGTTGTTCTTTTGTAAACCGCCCCTTTAAAACGGAGATAGGGTTGAATGACGCTAAATAAAAAGCAGGGTAACTTCCTGCTAATAGGGTAGTTACTATACCAAGTAGGCACAAAGCAAAAATGATCCAAGGATGTTCTAGAAAATTCAAAGAAAGTTCCTTCCCAGAAAGTTGGTTGAAAAATGGCAATGTTATATAGGTAATGACTATTGCAATGGCTAATGCTACAGACACGGTGAAAGCTGACTCGAATATAAACTGTTTAATCAGTTGGCTTTTAATTGATCCCAGCACTTTGCGAATGCCCACCTCCTTTGCACGTTTTGATGCACTAGCGGTAGATAAGTTCATGAAATTGATACAAGCTATCAATAGCATAAATAAAGCAATGGCACTAAAAATGTATATATAGTTGATGTTGCCCGGTAAGGAAAGGTCATAGGCAAAATTGGAATGTAAGTGGATATCTGTAATGGGTTGAAGGAATAGGCCAATTTGGTAACCCTTTTTCTTAAACTCTGCCACATTCATATTCATGGCTTGTTGCATTTGAGGTCCCATATATTTTTCAACAATATTGGGGAGTTTTGCTTCTAGTGTTTTATAATCATAATTTTTAGGAAGCACCAAATAGGTATAGAATTCAGAAACCATCCAAGAACTTTGATTTGCATCTGGAAAGTTTTTCATAGAAGCAAACAGTTCAAAGTGAAAATGTGCATTTACAGGTACTTTATTGAATACAGCAGTTACTTTGTATGTTTCATCGTTAGCTTTCAAATAAATCAGTTTCCCAATGGGGTCTTCCTTTCCAAAATATTTTGAAGCAACATTTTTTGAAATAACAATACTATTGGGTTCTAATAAGGCAGTTTTTAGATTGCCTTCTAAAAATGGGATGCTGAATACATGAAAAAAGTTGCTATCCACATAGGCCATTTCGTCTTCATTAAATGATTTATCTTGATAAGTGAACCTTGGTTTGCCTGCAATCCTAAGCCTAGTGGCAGATTCTACTTCAGGAAATTCTTTTTTTAAAGCCGCTGCAACTGGGGGCATCACGTGCGGTTCGTTCATTTGCCCACCACCAACGGATGCTTTAAATATTACCCTGACTATTCTATCGGCTTTCTCATTGAATTGATCAAAACTCAATTCATTTTGAACAAAAAGCAAAATGATTAAGCAAGTAGCTATGCCAACGGATAAGCCCAATACATTGATAAATGTGAGGGATTTGTTGCGAAACATATTTCGGATCGCTATTTTAATATGCTGTTTAAACATATGATTGTTTGAAATACTGAATTAGTATGGTTATTCCGTTCTTAAACTTTTAATAGGGTTAGATCTTGCTGCTTTTATTGCTTTAAAACTTACCGTGATTAAGGCAATAATAAAGGCCAATAGACCAGAGACTACAAATACCCACCAGCTTATAGACATCCGATAGGCAAAATCTTGTAACCATTCATTCATCGCCCACCAAGCAACTGGTAAGGCAAAAACACAGGCAATAAGTACTAGTATTAAAAAGTCTTTGGAAAGTAGTGCTACCACGTTGGATACAGTAGCACCCAACACTTTTCTGATGCCAATTTCTTTTGTACGCTGTTCTGCCATATAGGTAACCAGTCCAAATAATCCAAAACAGGCTATCATCACTGCAATGATGGAAAATACAATGGCAATGGTTCCTGCACGTTGTTCACTGAGATACATTTCGTTAAAGGAATCGTTTAAAAAACGATAGCTAAAGGGTAGTCCCGGTGCCATTGTTTTCCATTTGTTGCCAATTTGTGAAATTAATTGCTGTGGGTTTTCTGTGGTAATTTTAAATGAAGCAAGGCCAGTACTATTTCCTAGCTTCATGCACAAAGGCCCAATATTTTGTCGAAGTGATTCAAAATGAAAGTCTTTGATAATACCAATGATGTCATATGAGACCATAGAATTATCACCTGGATTATTGGAGGGGACATACAATTTTTTGCCAATGGCATCTTGGTATCCCATTAATTTTTCGGTTGTTTCAGTGATTAATAAGGCAGTAGAGTCTGTACCAAATTCTTTTGAAAAAGCGCGACCTCTGATGATTTCCATTCCCATTGTTTTGAGATAGTCGTAGTCGATCGTCCAGGTTTGCATGTCAATCCCATTCTTAGAATTCATGACGGCTTCTTTTGAATAGGTATTGTCCGTTCGAGAAGAATTGTTAACAGGCAAAAAGGAACTAAGGGTGCCACTTTGTACACCTTTAAAAGAAAGCACTTCATTTTTAAATACCGCTGCATTTTTATTGAGGGCATAAGTTCCATCAATCACTAATACTTGCTCTTTGTTAAATCCTAGTTTGGTATGTTGAATATAATAGAGTTGTTGATAGACAATGATGGTAGCGAATATTAATATGATAGATGTGGTAAATTGAAATATCACTAATACATTTCGAAGGTTACTTTTTTTAAAACCACTATTTGCATTGCCTTTCAATACATCAATTGGTTTGAAATTGGAAAGAAATAATGCAGGATAAATGCCTGCTAATAACCCAACCAAAACAGGTAGGATTAAGATCAATGGTAATAAATTACTATTGATCAAATCAGTAAATGATAATGTTTTGGCGGCTATCGAGTTAAATAAGGGTAATGCAAACCATGTGATACCTAAGGCAATCAAAAGTGAAATGAATGCCGTAATGATTGATTCAACCAGAAACTGTACAATCAGTGTATTTCTATAAGTGCCTAATACTTTTCGGATGCCAATCTCTTTTGCTCTACTGGCGCTTCTTGCGGTACTAAGGTTCATGAAATTGATACAAGCAATCAGGAGGATAAAAAGGGCTACGGAAGCAAAAATATAGATATACTGGATACTGCCAGGCGCTGATATTTCATAAGAATAGTCACTGTACAAATGGATTTTCGTTAAGGGTAATAATGAATATTCAATAGCATTCCCGGCCTTTTTAAATTCATCCATCGACTTGATATGCATAAACTTTTTAGCCTCAGGCAACACATATTTAAGAATATAATTGTCTAAGCCTTTTTGAAAATTGTATTGGTCATTACCCCTGTTTAACAATAAATATGTGTGAAAATTATGACTGGTAAGTTGTCCCCATGTATAATTTGCATTCTTCATAGATAACAAGAAATCAAAATTGAAATGGGTGTTAGCAGGAATGTCTTTGATAACTGCCGTTATTTTGTAGGGGATAATCAGTTCTCTATTTTTTATTTCAATCATTTTACCAAGTACATGGGTAGTCTTGAAATATTTGTAGGCAGTGGATTCTGTAATGACAACTGTATTCGGTTCATTTAAAGCTGTGTTGGTATTACCATCAATTGCAGGAAGGGAAAATACGGTAAAGAATGTAGAGTCAACATAAGCTATCATTTTTTCATTGATATATTCGTTTTCTTTTTTAACAAGTTTATCGCCTTCATTGGTATAGATCCTGGTATATTCTTCCACTTGTGGATAGTCTTTTTTCAGTAAAGGCCCCATCATATCAGACGTTTGTGTAAAATGCATATTGGCTCCACCTATCCGAATGTCTGTATTGATGCGGAAAATCTGACTAGCTTTTTTAAAATGGGCATCATATCCCAATTCATCCATAATGTATAAGGTGATTAACAAACAAGTAGCTAATCCAACAGCTAGGCCAAATATATTTATAGCACTATAACCTTTGTTTTTCCAAAGATTTCGGAAACTTATTTTAAATATATTTTTTAACATGTCTTTTCAATTTTTATTTGAATGTATAAGCGCAAATTCTGTTCAACTTTATAAGCTACTTTTCAAACATATTTTTAATCTAAACTTATTCTGTTCTCAAACTTTTTACAGGGTTGGATAATGCAGCTTGCGCAGATCTATAGCCAACTGTAAAAATGGCGATTAATAAAGTGCAACCAAATGCTGTTAAAAATATTCCCGCACCAATGGGGATCCTATATTTGAAGTCTTCCAAATACTTGTGCATAGCCCACCATGCAAGAGGTGCAGCAAAAACAAAAGCCAATAACAAAAGCTTTCCAAATTCTTTGCCAAATAACCAGAGGATACTAATAATGCTGGCTCCTAGCACTTTGCGCACACCAATCTCTTTCGTTTTTCTAACTGCCATAAAAGAAACCAGTCCATATAATCCCAAGCAACCAATAAAGATGGCAATACCTGCAAAGAATTGTAAGAGTTTCAACATTGTTTGGTCTTGTTCGTAGAATTCAGCAATTCGGTCGTCCATAAAACGATAAGAATACACGTATTCTGGAAAGGTTTCATTCCATAGTTTTTCAAAGCTGGGTAATAAAACAGCAGTTTTTGCAAGATTGATTTTGATGGCACAATTATTAAATCCTATCATATTGCTATAAAAAGCTACTGGACTAATCTCATCTCTAAAAGAATAATTATTGAAGTCTTTAATGACGCCCACAATAGGAAATGTTTTACCACTGAGCTTTGCCATTTTACCAATTACTTCTGCAGGATTTCTAATCCCTAACTTTTTTACAAAATTTTCATTGACAATATATTCTCTGATGGTATCAGATGGATAAAGATTGCGTCCGGCTATTAGTTTCAATCCGAATAGTTTCAAATAATTTTCATCGGCTTCTTTCATGTTTACACTCCAGAGTTCGTCTTTAGG
>JANOYH010000262.1:0-9967 GCA_031428775.1 Bacteroidota bacterium | reverse complement strand
ACGAAAATGCTTCTCCTATCTCAACTTCTTCAATCAATAGCCAGAATTTACATTCCATATCGCCTTTTTCGGCATGAACATGTATTGGCTCAGATCCCTCATTTGAATAGAAAAAAAATCTCCAGCCATAAATGAATAGTATTGTTGGCATATCTTATTTTGAGCCATATAAAGATAATAAAAAACTTAATTAAAGAGAATGATACGTAATTGGAGCTAACATTTAAAGGAATTTAATTTATTGCATTTTTCAAGAACCAACTGAATACTACCGTTTCTAGTAAGTTTTAGTTAAATTTATACTGAATTTCATCTAATACTTTTTTTATGTCAACGATACTATACCACATTGAAGATGGCATTGCCTTTATTACCCTTAATAGACCCGACAAACTCAATTCATTCAATAGAGAAATGGCATTGCTATTGCAACACTATTTGGATGAATCTGCATCACTGAAAGAAGTGCGTTGCATTTTTATTACTGGGGCTGGTAAAGGATTTTCAGCGGGACAAGATCTTGCAGAAGTTGTAGACCCCGAAGGCCCAGGCATGGATAAAATTTTGAGTGAACACTTCAATCCTATTATCAAAAAAATTAGGAATATTCCAAAACCTGTGATAGCAGCAGTGAACGGAGTTGCAGCAGGTGCTGGTGCTAATATTGCTTTAGCATGTGATATTGTAGTAGCCACTGCATCGGCTTCATTTATTCAAGCATTTTCAAAAATTGGATTGATTCCAGATAGTGGTGGAACTTATACACTACCTCGATTAATTGGCTTGCAAAGGGCATCTGCTTTAATGATGCTGGGCGATAAACTAAGTGCACAGGAAGCTTTTCAAATGGGTATGATTTATAAGGTATACGACAATGAAAATTTTATTGGAGAAAGTACATGTCTTGCAAACACTTTATCAGTAATGCCAACTAAAGCATTGGCCTATATCAAACACGCATTGAATCAAAGCTTTGATAATAATATGGAAACGCAGTTGCAATTGGAAGACGACTACCAACAGAAAGCAGCATCCACCAAGGATTTCAAAGAAGGAGTAGCTGCATTTTTAGAAAAACGAATACCCATATTTAAAGGAGAATAATTACGATGGAAAAAAATGAATTCGCAAAACAGGTTGTGGCTGAAGTGATGAAGAATGACCTGTTCAGTCAATGGCTAGGAATAGAAATTATTGAAATAAAAGAAGGTTATAGTAAGATATCCATGCAGGTAAGAAAAGAAATGATTAATGGATTGGGCATTGTTCATGGTGGTATCTGTTTCTCTCTGGCTGATAGTGCATTTGCATTTGCTTGTAATAATCGCAATAATTTATCAGTAGCATTGGGTACTTGTTTTAGGACTGGAAAAACGATTATTTAAAGGATACTATGCGTGAGATTTCTTTGTAGTTAATTGTTTGGGTAATCCAACTTGTGAAAGCAAAGCCTTAGCTGCAGCAGCTTTCTTTATGAAAAATGGATGCTTTTCATAATTGCCTACAGATTCACTAACAATGGCATCTTTTTTTTGGGCTGCTTTTGTTTTTGTAGAAGTTGATTTTTGATTCAAACTCATAAACTAAAACTAATACTTTTTTAAACTTTATACTAATAACTGATGATCTATTCATTCAAAGGTTTCATACCCATCATTCATGAATCTGCATTTGTTCATCCCCTTGCATCAGTAACAGGAAATGTGGTGATTGGTAAACATGTGTATATTGGTCCAGGGGCTGCTATTCGGGGCGACTGGGGTGCCATCATCATTGAAGACGGTTGTAATGTGCAAGAAAATTGTACCATACATATGTTTCCAGGCACAACTGTTTTATTGAAAGAAAATGCACATATTGGTCATGGTGCCATTATTCATGGAGCAACAATTGGAAGAGATTGTTTAATAGGAATGAATGCGGTAATCATGGATGAAGTGATATTAGGCGATGAATGTATTGTGGGTGCATTGAGTTTTATAAAAGCTGGATCTCTGTTTGAAAAAAGATCTATGATTGTTGGAAACCCAGCCAAATGCATCAAAGAAGTAAGCGATGAAATGATGGACTGGAAAAAACAAGGCACTGCATTGTATCAACAGTTGCCTGATGATATGAAGAATCATTGGAAGGAATCTGAACCATTGAGAGAAATGCCTGCAGAAAGACTAAAGGAACAATCTACAAAAGGAAATATGGAAGCAGGTCAGTTTCAAACCTGGCAGCATACTAGAAATGACGCCAAAAAAGATTAGTGTAACTTTGCAACTTCCCCAAAGGGATTCATATTATAATATTTAGAAAGTGTCAGAGAAAAATAACTTTATCGACTATATCCGCATCTTCGCCAAATCTGGTCATGGTGGTCCGGGTGCCAGTCATTTAATGAGAAATAAATTAACAGCCATGGGTGGACCCGATGGTGGTGATGGTGGCAGAGGCGCGCATATCATACTAAGAGGTAATAGCAATCTATGGACCTTATTACACTTACGTTACTTTAAAAACGTATTGGCAGATGACGGCGAAAGAGGCAGCAAAAATAATAGTACGGGTAAAGACGGGGCAGATATTTATATTGATGTGCCATTAGGTACCATTGCTAGAGATGAAGAAACGGGCAAAATTGAAGCGGAAATTTTAGAAGACGGGCAAGAAATTATTTGGTTAAAAGGTGGAAGAGGTGGATTGGGTAATAGCAATTTTGCAACCCCTACTAATCAAGTTCCAGAACATTCACAACCAGGTGAACCAGGAGTGGAAGGATGGAAAAATTTAGAGCTGAAAGTATTGGCAGACGTGGGTTTGGTGGGTTTCCCCAATGCAGGAAAGTCAACACTCTTATCAGTTTTAACAGCTGCAAAACCCAAAATTGCTAACTACGCATTTACTACCTTAATACCACAATTGGGTATGGTAGAATACCGCGATAATAAATCATTTTGTATAGCCGATTTACCCGGAATTATAGAAGGAGCTGCTGAAGGCAAAGGACTTGGGCATCGTTTTCTTCGACATATTGAAAGGAACTCCGCATTGTTGTTTTTAATCCCAGCCGATAGCAATGATCATGGCAAAGAATTTGACATCTTACGCAATGAACTCAAGGAATTTAATCCCGAATTATTACAAAAAGACTTTGTAATTGCCATCAGTAAGGCAGATATGCTAGACGATGAACTAAAAATAGCCATCGAAAAAGAACTGCCAAAAAACATCCCCTTGGTCTTTATTTCCTCTGTCACTAACAAAGGATTAACAGAATTAAAGGACCTTCTATGGGACATATTAAATAAACCGCAGAAATAATTAAATTTTTAAACAATTGATTTTCAATTAATTAGACCGTGTTAACTTTAAGGTAATACGGTTTTTTTTATTTTTCTAGGTTACCTTTCTTTCATCACCGTATTAACTGTTGTAACAGCGACCGATGATTCACATCTGAAAATTCCGGTCAATCATGCTGAAACTGCACGCTTCATAGCCCTGCTTCACCATTTAAGAGAAAATGCTCATTATAACGACTGCTTGTGCCATCAAGATTTTAGTCACTAATTTATTAATTGTAAAAATTAAAACGTTATGAAAAAGCAAACATTAAACAACATCGCAAAAAGATTTTTCTTGGGCAATTTAGTTGCCGCTATGTTCTTTCTTTCTGCAAATGCAACAACAGTAAATAACAAGTTTTGGGACATTGATCCTACAAGCAAAAAAGCAGAAATCAAATTCGTAGGATCTGCAGCAGAAAACTTGTTCTTCACAGTGAAATACAACAATGAATCAGGTAGTTCATTCAAAGTATTTGTACTTGACGAGAATGGTGAAACACTGTTCCAAGAGCGTTACAACGATAAGAATTTTGATAAGAAATTTATGTTTCCAGGAAATCCAGATATCAGCAAATTGACTTTCTTGGTGAAAACTGAAACAGGTTCTTTCAAAGAAATCTTTGACGTAAAAGTTACCACTCGTTTGGTAGCAGAAGTTAGCGTTAAAAAGAACAAATAAACTAAAACACGCGTAAAACTAAAGTACTTAAACCAATTAAAAAGGGCTGTATCAGTTTTGATACAGCCCTTACTTTTTAATGTGCGTTTATTTTTTTGAGTGGGTTTATTGCACAAAAAAATGCTGATCCTTTATTTCGGAATCAGCATTTTTTTGACTTTTGACTTTTGACTTTTGACTTTTCTTTATCCTACCGCTTCACTTGACATGCTCTTAGAATTTTTCTTTCTATCGTCTTCATTCAACATCACTTTACGCATACGAATGTTTTTTGGTGTTACCTCAATACACTCATCTTGTTGAATATACTCCATACACTCTTCCAAAGTGAATTGCAATTTAGGTGTAATACGAACGCTATCATCACTACCACTTGCGCGGTGGTTAGTTAGCTTTTTCATCTCTACCGCATTTACATTCAAATCACCTGGCTTAATATGCTCGGCAATGATCTGACCTACATATACTTCATCACTCGGCTCAATAAAGAATGATCCGCGATCTTGTAATTTATCGATAGAATAAGCAGTAGTGGTACCTTGGAATTTTGAAATCAACACCCCATTGCTTCTTCCAGGAATTGGGCCTTTCCATGGTTTGTATTCCACAAAACGGTGTGCCATAACTGCTTCACCAGCGGTGTTGGTCAACATTTGTGAACGCAATCCAATCAAACCTCTTGATGGAATTTCAAATTCCAAGTGTTGCATTTCGCCCTTGCTTTCCATGATTTGCATTTCACCTTTGCGTTGGGTAACAAGGTCAATTACTTTACCACTGAAATCAGCTGGAACATCCACTACCAAATTTTCAAAAGGCTCGTGCTTTTTTCCGTCAATTTGTTTTACCAAAACCTGTGGATTACCCACGGTTAATTCATAACCTTCTCTACGCATGGTCTCCACTAAGATCCCAAGGTGTAAAATTCCTCTTCCAAATACCAAGAAACTATCTGCACTATCGGTATCTTCTACACGAAGCGCAAGATTTTTTTCTGTTTCTTTCATCAAACGATCACGCAAGTGACGAGAGGTTACAAATTTTCCATCCTTACCAAAGAAAGGAGAGTTATTAATGCTGAAAGTCATACTCATGGTAGGCTCATCCACACTAATAATTGGTAAACCTTCTGGATTTTCAAAGTCGCAGATGGTATCTCCAATAGTAAAATCATCCAATCCTACCACTGCACATAAATCGCCTGTAAGTACTTCGGTAACTTTGCGCTTACCCATACCTTCAAATACGTATACTTCTTTTACTTTGTTTCTTTTAAAAGTTCCATCAGCACCAACTAAGCTAATGGTTTGACCTTCTTTGATCATTCCACGTGTTACTTTTCCAATGGCAATCCTTCCTAAGAAAGAAGAATAATCTAACGAAGTAATCTGCAATTGCAAAGTACCTTCATTTACTTTTGGTGCAGGTACGTGTTTGATAATACCATCCATTAAAGGAATAATATCTTCTGTTTGAGTAAGCGTATCATTGAACCAACCATTCTTTCCACTACCATAATAAGTAGGGAAATTCAATTGCTCTTCTGTTGCATCAAGGTTGAAAAATAATTCAAAAACAGCGTCGTGCACTTCATCTGGTCGGCAGTTTGCTTTATCTACTTTATTAATTACCACAATCGGATGCAGGTTTAAATGCAAGGCCTTTTGTAACACAAAACGTGTTTGCGGCATGGGTCCTTCAAACGCATCTACTAATAAGATAACGCCATCAGCCATTTTCAATACGCGCTCTACTTCACCACCAAAGTCACTGTGACCTGGCGTATCAATAACATTTATCTTAACTCCGTTATAGGTAACTGCTGCGTTTTTACTGAAGATGGTAATACCCCTTTCTCTTTCAAGGTCGTTGCTGTCCATGATCAATTCTCCAGTATCCTGATTGTCTCTGAATACCTTGGTAGTTTGAAGAATTCTGTCTACCAGTGTTGTTTTGCCATGATCTACGTGAGCGATAATAGCAATGTTTCTTATTTCCATGTAAATTTTTAAGGCTGCAAAGGTACGGCTTTACAACCGGCGGGCAATGGGTAACCCAAAACTTAACAGGTTTGCTAAACTCTAATATAGATTTTTCGCTTATTTAACCAGTATCCAACACTCCAACAAAGCAGCATAAACGAAATAGCATACAGTAATGAACCAAAATAATCACCTACATAACTAAAAAAATTTATGTATAACCAACTGAACAGGTTATTGTTTTCACCAATTGGGATCATATATAAGCTTATTACAAGTATTTCGCTCAAGAGATAAATGAAAAGGGGATTTTTACCAAATACTTCAAAAAAGGGTGTCCATTTTGTTTTTTTCTGGAAGTCTATTACATATATAATGACGGACAATAGTATACAATCCAAGCCAACGGTGATTAATACAAAGGAGGAAGTCCATAATTTTTTGTTAATAGGGAATGCCATATTCCAACAATAAGCTAGGAAAAGCAATATTACTCCTATCAATAATAGTTTAGCCAGTCCTTCAAATTGTTTACCTTTTTGTTGTACAAATTGTCCAACTGCATATCCTGCAACTACATTTGAGATGGCAGGTAAAGTACTTAACAATCCTTCTGGGTCAAATGCTATTCCTTCGCCGTGGTATAAATGTGCAGCTCCAAATAACCATAGATCCAATTTCAGTGACGCATTGCCTGTGAGACTAAATGGATCAATTGCGTTGCCAAACCAAATACATAAAGCCCAATAAAACAATAGAAAAATGATACTGAGATAGAGTGCCCATCTTGGTTTTAGGAAATATACCATTAACGAAGCAACTCCATAACAAAGTGCAATTCTTTGTAACACACCCAGAATCCTTGTATTACTTATTGGATTTAATACCAAATGGTGTTGATTGTCAAAACTAAAAAATGGAAACCAGTACATTAAATAACCAAGTAGGAATATAATCAGGGTGCGTTTGAAAATTTTATATATCACATCATTTCGGACGAGCCCTTGCCACTTTGGCATCACGAAGCTCATAGCATTGCCTACTGCAAACAAAAAGGATGGAAAAACCAAATCAGTAGGCGTAAAACCATGCCAATTGGCGTGATGCAAAGGAGCAAAAGTAGTATCTGAATTGCCCGGGGTATTTACAATAATCATCAAGCAAATGGTCATTCCTCTAAATACGTCTAAAGCAAGAAATCTTTGTGGCGCAGTCATACTTCCTATTTGGTTGAACAATATACTTCATTTGCTTAATTAGATACATTTAGGTTTGATGTTACATTCAACTATTTCCCCTAATTTAAATAAATGAAAAAGGTTGCCTTCCGGATATTAGTTGCTTTTTTGATTGTGCTATCAATAGTTTATTTGCTTGGTCCACATCCTGCTACACCTTTTTATTCTAAACAATTGCCAGAATTGCCCACTTCTTTTGTTGCACTAGAACAATATGTACAACAACAAGAATCTAAACATCCTATCAAAAAAGATAACCAAGCAGAAATAGTATGGTATGATACAACCAAAAAAGCCAAAACACCTTATTCTATAGTGTACCTGCATGGTTTCAGTGCCAGCAAAACAGAAGGATATCCTACACATATCAATATTGCAAAACAATTTGGTTGTAACCTATACCTATCACGACTTGCAGAACATGGCATAGATACAGTTGATGCATTAATGAATATGACGCCTGATAATATATGGGAAACTGCAAAAGAAGCCTATGCTATTGGGAAACAACTAGGCGATAAAGTGATTTTAATGGGTACTTCAACAGGAGGAACATTGGCCTTACAATTAGCAGCAACTTATCCAGATGTAGCTGGATTAATTCTTTATTCCCCCAATATTGCTGTAAACGACCCAAATGCTTGGTTATTGAATAATTCATGGGGGTTACAAATTGCACGACTAGTTAAAGGATCTAATTATAATCTTATTAACGGCGATAGTACTTATGCAAAATATTGGAATATAAAGTATCGGCTTGAGGCAGTGACGGCTTTAGAAGAACTATTAGAAACAACTATGACAGATGCTACTTTCAAAGCCATTCAACAACCAGTCTTAACCTTATATTATTATAAAGATGAAAACAATCAAGACCCAGTAGTAAAGGTTACAGCTACAAAAAATATGTTTGCCCAATTAGGTAGTTCCAATGATTTAAAGAGATCAGTTGCTATGCCTAATACAGGAAATCATGTTTTAGCATCCCCTATTTTATCGAAGGATGTAGCAGGAGTAGAAAGAGAAACAAGCCGTTTTCTTTCCGATATCATGCACCTTCAACCGCTGAAATAAGGAAGCTTTACGAATTTTAAATTCTCTTATCTTCGTCACGTTCAAATTAAAATGATTGCCATGCCACTTAGTAAAATTGCCGGTATCGGTATGTATGTTCCTGAAAGAGTTGTTACCAACAACGACTTAAAGAAGTATATGGAAACCGACGATGCTTGGATTCAAGAAAGAACAGGCATTAAAGAAAGGAGGTTTGCGCATCGTACAGAAGAAACTACCACTACTTTGGGTGTGGAAGCAGCAAAAATTGCCATTGAAAGAGCTGGCATTACTGCCCAAGACATTGATTTTATAATATTTGCCACGCTTTCGCCCGATTATTATTTTCCAGGTTGTGGCGTACTTGTTCAAAGGGCCATGAAAATGAAAGAGGTTGGGGCTTTGGATATTAGAAACCAGTGCAGCGGCTTTTTATATGCTTTGAGTGTGGCTGATCAGTTTATTAAAACGGGCATGTATAAAAACATCTTGGTGATTGGTGCCGAAAAACACAGTTTTGGCATGGACTATAGTACTAGGGGCAGGAATGTATCAGTTATTTTTGGAGATGGGGCTGGTGCAGTTGTATTACAACCTACCACAAAAGAAAATCAGGGAATATTGAGTACCCATTTACATAGCGATGGAGATAGTGCAGAAATACTGGCCATGTATAACCCGGGCTCACACGCTAATCACTGGATGCCGGAGAATCTGGCCGACTATGACGAAGCTGAAGTTGGACAAATGTTCATGAGCCACAAGATGATTGACAATGTGCAACTTTTTCCCTTTATGGACGGACCCTCTGTATTTAAAAAAGCGGTGGTAAAATTTCCGGAAGTGATTATAGAAGCACTTGACAAAAATGGCTATCAATCTACCGATATTAACATGCTGATCCCGCATCAGGCTAACTTACGCATAAGTCAGTTTGTACAACACAAATTAAAACTGCGCGATGACCAGGTTTATAATAATATTCAAAATTACGGTAACACTACTGCAGCTTCCGTGCCTATTGCATTGTGTGAAGCTTGGCAGAATGGGTTAATAAAAGAAGGCGACTTAGTTTGTTTGGCTGCCTTTGGATCTGGCTTTACTTGGGCTTCCGCATTAATGAAATGGTAAACTAATTGAGGCCATATTTCTCTGAATTATATTTGTTGAAATGAGTAGAAAAATCAGCTTTCTTGTAAACCCAATTTCAGGCAATACCAAAAAGGACGATATCCTGAAATTGATACAAGCAGAAATGGAGCAGCAGGATCTTCCTTTTGAAATCATGTATACCAATGCTGCAGGTAATTATGATTATTTGATTGACAAAATTTCTTTAGAACAAATTACTGATGTGGTGATGATAGGAGGTGATGGTACTGTTAACCAAGTAGTACATGCACTTCGGAATGAGCCCGTTAAATTTGGTATACTTCCAGTAGGATCAGGAAATGGATTGGCACTTGCTGCTGGCATTCCCAAAAAACCAATAGATGCCATTGCACTCATTTTAAAGGGAGAGTCAAAACCAGTTGATGCTTTCTTAATCAATCAACAGTTTTCATGTATGCTCAGCGGTTTAGGATTTGACGCTCAAGTAGCACACGATTTTTCTGCAAAAGCATCAAGGGGGTTAATGACTTATACGCAACAAAGCCTTATTAATTATTTTAAAGCACA
>JANOYH010000261.1:0-33497 GCA_031428775.1 Bacteroidota bacterium | reverse complement strand
ACATGTTGATATTAAATTTCTTACACTTGATGAGTTTAAACAGCGAATAGAAAACCCAGTTATATTATTAGATACAGATAATCAATTACAACAAATTATTGCGCATACTGAGCCTACTTTCCCTTATCCAGACTATCAATGGATAGAAGATCGCTTTTGGATCTGGATCCACTATGCCCTTTTGAAAATTGGGAGAGGTGAGCTGCTGGAAACAGTTGATTTTTTGGCTTATTTGCGTACGACCGTTTTTGGTCCACTTTTGCATATTCAAAATAAGCGTTTGCCACGTGGCGTAAGGAAAGCAGAAATGCAATTCGCCAAAGAAGACTTAGGAAAAATCATTGGCACTATCCCAGTCTATTCAAGCGCTTCACTGCTGAATAGTGTAGAAAATTCCGTATTACTTTATAAAGAACTCAGAACAAATCTTTATGCAAGTGATATATGTTTACAAAAAGATACGGAAAAAAAAGTGATGCAATATTTTCAAGAAATCATTGAAAAAATATCTTAGATAAGGTTACATTTGAGTTACTATCAAACCACTCAGATGAAATCAATTTACCTTTTGATTATTTCAGTGTTTGCCATTCAAACCAGCTTTGGGCAGTCGTGGCAAGACACGTTGAACTTGATTGACAAGTCTTTTAGTCAATACCAAGCTAATCTTCCTGGTATTCAGTTGTCCATCTCAAGAAATGGCAATACCATTTTATCAAAAGCTTGGGGTATGGCCGACATGGAACGCAAAGTGCCACTAAGTACTATTTCCATCCTTGAATCTGGATCTGTGGCAAAACAATTTGTAGCTGCTTCCATCCTTTTATTAGAGCAACAAGGAAAACTTTCCATTGATGATGACGTTCGAAAATATATTCCAGAATTACCCGTCTATGCGCATACGATTACGCTTCGTCAAATGATGCATCATACAAGCGGACTGCGCGATTGGGGTTCCATTGCTGAATTGACTGGTTGGCCACGTGGCAAGAAATTTTATTCTAATGAAGACGTACTTGATATCATTATCCATCAAAAACACTTGAACAATATACCTGGCGACGAATATATTTATAGCAATTCTAACTATAATCTCATGGGCATTATTGTACAGCGGTTGAGCGGACTAACTTTGGCAGCATTTACCCGTCAATTCATTTTTGAACCTGCTGGAATGAACCATTCTGAATGGAGAGAAGATCCCAATAAAATTGTTCCCAATCGTGCAATCGCGTATTCTAAAACAGCTAATGGCTTTGAAACCAATATGCCGAATGAATATGTATATGGACAGGGCGGGATGCTAACAACAACGGAAGATTTGTTGAAGTGGAATGAATTTTATCAGCAGGGAAAATTCGGTAATCCTTCATTGTTGTCAAAGCAAATACAGTTAGATTCATTTAACAACGGTGTGCCCAACAATTATGCCGCAGGTTTAATCATTGGCAATGCAAATGGATGGAAGAATATCAGTCATAGTGGTTCCACTGCAAGCTATCGGTCCTATCTGGAGTCATTCTCTGACATGCACCTCTCCATCGCCATATTGAGCAATACTTCAGAATTTAATATTGGAGATGTAGCCACAAAGATTAGGTGGATTTTTGTTGCTGATATTGCTTGGAAGAGATTAAAACAAGAAAACAATAACAACGTTACTTTAGCAGTACTCAATGCATTAGTAGGAACGTACAAAAATGAACGCGACGCTTCTTCCTTTCAACTCTCTGTTGTCAATAATCAATTGGTGTTTGAGAAAGATGTAAAATTGATCACCTTATCTGAAACTCGTTTTTCTGCTAGCAATTTTCTTCTTGAAATCAAAGGCAAAAACGGAATGTACATTAGCAATTCGACAAAGGATACGGTCATGATCACAAGAGTGACAGGAACTACAAATAATCCTGACAACTGGAATGGCTTTGATGGCAATTATAGTTCAAGTGAAACTAATTCTTCGCTGCTGGTTAAACAAGGTGGAGGTAAATTAGTCTTACACGTAAAGCCAGGACACGATTATACTATGAACCCTACTTATACAGATGCGTTTAAAGTGAAGGAATTAGGAGCTGATATTCTTTTCATAAGGGATGCAAATGGCAAGCCCACACGCATGAACATCAGTATTTCAAGGGCTAGGAATGTTGCATTTGAAAAATCTAATTAGTTGATCATTGATTAAAAGTGAAATTAGGAGAATCGCTATTATTTAAAGAAATTGTACCGCAGCTAATTCACGACCCACTTTTTGAATCTCTTTTAAAATGCGCTGTGTTTGTGTTGCAGATGGTTTTTTTATGCCCTTGATATATTGAGCTAGCAGGCTCTGGTTCATACCCATTCGCTCTGATAATGCGGATACATTAATGACCTTGTAGAATTCAAAAAATTGTGGAAGATCAAATATGATATTTAATTGAGATTCAGAGATAGTTATACCTTCTTTTTCAAAATATAAATTTAGTGCATCGAGCATATTCGTTTTCAATTCTTCTAACGATTGCCCAACAGTATATACAGCATACTTTTCAGCATAGGCAGAATATCCTTTCTTTGTTTTTTCAACAATCATTTTTATTTTTCTCATATCAAAATTTGCCTTTATTTAATTCCTGCATCTTTTTTAATTTTCATTTCCAATCCCTTTCCAACCTCATGACTTCCATGATTGGGGCATACTATCAGCCCGCTTTTTTGAGGATGCCTGAACATAAGATGACTACCTGTTTGTCTAATTACAAGCCAAACATCTTTTTTTAATAATTTTATTAGTTCACTAGACTTCACTAAAGGTAATATATTTATTACTTTTAAATAATTTGTTTTTGTATTTTAACCCAATGTAATTGGAGATAATCATAAACCCAACTTGAATATTTTTAGTTGAAAAAGATTAAAAGTACAGTGATAGGTTATGCTAATTAAAAAGACGGACTGAAAAGTCCGTCTTTTTAAAAAAAGTTCATTATTTATTATTCTCCCGCCACCAACTTAGTAGTACTACGGTATAAGAATTCATGATAGATATGTCTGCGTGCAAATCGACCAGGGGTTTCTGCATTTACAAGCTTCACATAAATTGCCTTGGGAACCCCAAAATATTCATAGATATTACCATCAGAGAATGTGATTCGCAACAACTCTGATTTGTATTCGAAGTCCGCTATGTTTGCATTGGTGGTAGTTTCCAAATAAGCACTCATCATCTGCTCCCTTGTTTCAGGGGCAATACTCACCAAGAAATGATAGGATTCAATAATTTTTTTGCTCTTTTCTTCAGCCTCTGTCTTTTGCTCATGATTGTCTTGAAATTTGTCGGGATGCCATTCTTTCATTAGGTTTCTGTAAACCGACTTCAAATCTTTCAAAGCGGTGTTTTCACTAACTCCCAAAATTTTTCTATGATGTAATACTCTTCTCATAACATTATTTTTTTTTCTAAACCGGCCGCAAAACTACCATTTTAATATTTGATTGCATCCTAAAACAAGTTATGATTCTGTGAAAGCGGTTAATCTATTGATAGTCAGATGGATAAAGCACTTTTTAGACAAGTATTTAGGAGTTTTTTCAATTCTACCGTTACTTTGTATCATGCTTCGATTAAAACATTCCAGCATTTACCTGACTCAAGCTACACATTCCAATGAATTGATACAATCATTGATCAGAGGTAATATAGCCATGAATCAGTTGGATTTGAGTGCAATGAAACCGGCTATTTTTTCTACAGATCGTTTAAATGAATTTTTAAATGAGGAGTTTTTACACGGAACTAGCAACTTATCATCCGGTTTTAATAGGCCCTTGCATAGCTTGTCAAGTGGGGAACAAAAAAAGGCTTTATTGAATCATTTGATTTTTCAGGACGCAGACTATTTTATTCTGGACCAATTATACGACCATGTTGACGTTCAAGGGAGGGCTTCAATGCTCGCTACTATCCAATTAATTGCCCAAACAAAACCAGTCATTCAATTGGTTCATCGACAAAAGGAAATCTTACCCTTTGTGCAAGATTATTATTGCTACCAAGCGCAGCAATTAGTTTATTTTGAAAACAATGATTTATGGCAGGCTTGGATGGAGATACAATTGTCTAAAACAAATAACAAGAAGATTCCAAAATCCATCAATCAACAACAAGCACCAACGGGTCCGTTGGTGAAGTTGATAGATGTTTGTGTTAGCTATGAGGAAAAACCAATTTTAAACAGCATTAATTGGACAATTGAACCAGGCGAATGTTGGCAATTAATGGGCCCTAATGGATCAGGTAAATCCACTTTGCTTTCTTTGATAACAGGAGACAACCCCAAAGGTTTTGGACAGGAACTTTTTCTATTCGGTAGAAAAAAAGGATCAGGCGAATCTGTATGGGATATCAAACAATATATTGGCTATTTTAATCATATCCTCATTCAACATTTCTCAAGACTAGATTCTATTGAAAACATGATTGTTTCTGGTTGTTTAGATTCCATCGGTCTTTATATTAAGCCAAGCGAAATGCAATTACGTGTAGCACACGAATGGTTGGAATTCCTTGATTTGATATCATTCAAAAATAAACCCATCCAGTACCTGACGCCAGCACAACAAAGAATGGTTTTAATTGCGAGGGCCATGGTGAAACACCCGCCCTTATTGATTTTGGATGAACCAACGTCTGGACTAGATGATGCTGGCGCGTCACTAGTAGTTGGGATGATTCAACAAGTTATTGCAGAGACAAATATCGCCGTGCTATTTGTGTCTCATCAAAAAGAACCAGGCTTTGAACCAAAGAATATTTTTGAATTAATCCCCAGTAAAAATGGTTCAACAGGGGGAATTAAAATATAAGAATTATCTGTATCCCAAATATATCTTGCGATGGAGGGTTGTCACAAGTGAAACGATTGACGGGGTGGTTTCACGAACCCATGGCATAAGCAATAATATTCACCCCAAACTTGGTATTGTCTTCTGATAAAAACCGCTTATTTCTAAAATCATAATCCCATTCACATCCATAATCTTTATTACTATATAATACCCCAATTCTTCCATTCACCTCCACAGCTTTTAAATAATCGTGCACCAAATCATCGCCCCAACCATTTAATTCAAAACCAGTGGTAGGCGGGCCTTTCTCGAACTTGAAAAAACTATGATAAAGGTCGTGGTTGTTAGGAATTTTTTTCAATCGGCCCGATCCAAAACTTACCTGCATCTGGGCTTCAAATGATTTTGCAAATAGTCCATCTATATCATGGTTACAATCGTCCACAAAAACAAAGCCCCCATTCTCCACATATTGCTTGAAATGTGCATTCTCTGTTGCATTGAATTGAACTAGTTTATGTCCGCTTAAATAACAAAAAGGCGCTTGAAAAATGTCTTGGCTACTTAAATCCACCAGTTTTTCTTTTGCTTCAACAGGAATAGTCGTGTATTCCACCAAAGAATTCAAAATATTGGAAGGCATACGCACATCTGTATCCCAATCGCCCGAATGATATCTTAACCTAGTAAAACTGAATTTGGATGATTTCATAGAAATATTTCAATTGAGACTTTCCGACGGTGTATTTTTTTTTAAAATTCATTCATTTCTGTCTAATTTCCTTGTTTATCAATAAGAAAACATCAAATCACCCTTTTTCAATATAAATCGAGCAAGTTGGATCAATCAAATAAGCAAATAGAAGAACAAATTCAAAAGCTTTCTCTACTGAAAAAAGAAATACAGAAAGTGATTGTGGGGCAGGATACCATTTTAGACGAAATGCTCATAGCGCTTCTTGCCGGGGGGCATTGTTTGTTAGAAGGGGTACCCGGACTAGCTAAAACCCTCATGGTGCGCACTATGAGCCAGGCCCTTCATCTGAATTTTAGAAGAATACAGTTTACGCCAGATCTTATGCCAACAGATATTGTAGGTACGGAAATATTGGAAGAAGACCATAGTTCCGGCAAACGATTTTTTAAATTCAATCGGGGTCCTATTTTTTCAAATATAGTTTTGGCCGATGAAATCAATAGAACACCACCAAAAACACAGTCGGCTTTATTAGAAGCCATGCAAGAGTTTGAAGTAACTTATGGCGGTCAGACCTATCCACTAGACAGACCATTTTTTATATTAGCCACACAGAACCCAATTGAACAATCGGGTACATATCCTTTACCTGAAGCACAGTTGGACAGGTTTTTATTATACATCAAAATTGGTTATCCAACCGCAGAAGAAGAAACGGCCATTTTGAGTAATACTACTGGCACAAAAAAGGCACAAGTAAATCCAGTGATCAATGGAGAGGAAATTGTGGCTTTGCAAAAATTGGTACGAGAGGTTCATATTAGTGAAGTGTTGATACAATGGGTGGCAAATTTAATTCGTTCAACAAGGCCAGATACAACAACGATAGATTATGTAAAAGAATGGGTCAGATGGGGAGCAGGACCAAGAGCTGGACAAGCATTGATTCTTACGGCTAAGGCAAGGGCATTGTTTAAAGGGCGATATTCAGTTACAATGGAAGATTTGCAAGCAATGGCCTGTCCAGTTTTGCGGCACAGACTATTAATGAATTTTAAAGCGGAAGCTGAAAAAATCAGTTCAGATGATGTTGCCAATCATTTGTTACAATTGTTGGAACGTCCAAAAAATGCATTGACATAATACTTACATGAGCGACTTACTCGATCCTAAAATTCTTTTGTCCATTAAAGACCTGCCATTGGCAGCAAAGACCACTATTGATGGATTTATGGAAGGATTTAATAAAAGTAGCATCAAGGGTTCAGGTATGGAGTTTAGTCAATATAGAAGTTATCAACCGGGCGACGATTTGAGGTCGTTGGATTGGAAAATGTTTGCCCGATCTGATCGATACTATATCCGGGAGTCAGAAATTGAAACAAGTATCAATGTGAAGTTTTTGATTGATGCAAGTAATTCCATGAATCATCAAGATGGGATGATCAATAAAATGCAATACGCTCGATATTTGGCTGCTTCTTTGGGTTGGTTGGCACATAAACAGGGCGATGCCATTGGATTAGACATTTTACAGGATGGAAAACTATATTCTTTGCCTGCAAAAAAAGACGCTCAACATTTAGCACGTTTTATATTTCAATTAGAACAGATCAAAGCAGCCGGTAAGTTTACAGATCCAATTGGGTATAAGGAAATTTTTAGTGGAGCACATCAACGTGCATTGCTAATCTGTATCACAGATTTCTATCAGCAAGAAAATGAAATCATGGATTTGCTTCAATTACTGGCATCACTCAAACACGAAGTAATGGTTTTTCAATTGATGGCCGTTAATGAATTATCTGGAACCTTTACTGGTTTCAACCGACTAAAAGATTTAGAGTCGGGTGCTATTGTAACTATCAATGATTCTATGCAGCCAATTTATCAAAAAAATCTAGCGGAACACCAGGAACAAATAAGAAAAGAATTACTGAATAAACATATTGTTTACCATCAATTAAAAATCAATCAACCATTAGATACCACACTTCGTAATTTTTTAAATCAGCGTAATAAATCGATTATTTAATATGCAGTTTCTGAATCCTATATGGTTGTTATCGGGCTTAGGGATCATCATTCCTATTGCCATCCATTTATGGAATCAACGGCCAGGAAAATTATTGGAAGTAGGAAGTGTAAGGTTTTTGGAACCGAATACCAACAAGCTTAGTGCTAGACTAGCATTAACTGAAATATTGTTACTCATCCTTAGGTGTTTATTCATTCTCTTACTTGCCTGTTTTTTGGCAAAACCCTTTTGGAACAATCAGCAATTTTCTTCTAATAAAGGTTGGCTCTTAATACCGGCGGGTTTTGTGAAAGAAGCCTATCAGACCTATCCAGCTACTATTGATTCATTGAAGAACTTAGGATATGAATTTCATTTGTTAGAAAACGAATTTCCAAAAGCAGATTTTAATAGTGAGTTGGAGAAAAGGGGTAAAAAAGAAATGTTGAATTATTGGGAACTAGGAATTAGCGCTCAAAAAAACGCACCACAAAATATTTCCTTATGGGTTTTTACACCCAATATTATGTCTGCCTATTCGGGTGTTCGGCCTA
Organism: Bacteroidota bacterium; assembly: GCA_031428775.1. GTDB lineage: Bacteria > Bacteroidota > Bacteroidia > Chitinophagales > Chitinophagaceae > Sediminibacterium. Next base: position 25,399 of record JANOYH010000261.1, on the reverse strand, counting down.
TTAGTAGTGGAGGGTTGAAATGGCGGGTATTTCCTGTAAAATTGGATCCACTTCATGAAATTGTGGAAGCGTATCAATTGTCGAATGATAGTGTGGTAGTGAAAATGTCCAATGCTAGCATGTTTGGTTTTGCAATACATAAATTGCATTTGTCGATTCGAAACAACAAAGACAAAGAATTTAGTTTCCTTGATTCTGCTGGTAAAGTCTATATAAAATATCAACAGCAGCTAGCGGTGTTATTAGACCAGTCAATTTTAAAATTGGTTATTTATACTGACCAGTTTCAACAAGATGCTAACTATCTGGAAGCTGCAATCAAAGCCATTGTTAATTTTAGTGAAAGAAGAATTCAATGGAAACAAGTTAGTAAAGTAAGTGATATTCCTAAAGACTCGGATTGGTTATTCTGGCTATCCCATCTAACCCCTGCGCAAGGGTTGTCGAAATATTTGTGGTATTATCAAGCCGGTTCAATAAGCAATGTTCAAAGCAAGATTTATCCTGACCGCTATTTACCATCAAATGGCATAGCACTCTATAAAATGATTTCTACAGCATCAAACAGATTTTCCGTTGATGAAATTATCTGGGCTGATGGCTTTGGTAATCCATTATTAAAGAAAGATGCCCAACAAAACTATCAACTTAATACCCATTTTAATCCTGAATGGAATGACCTTGTTTGGAGTAACCAATTTCCATTGTGGATGATGGACATTATTTTTCAGAATAAAAATAATCATCGAATTTCCGACATTAGGCAAATCGATGCAAAACAAGCCATACCTATTTTTGAACAAAATAAAAAAATTGGCCATGCAGCATTTAACAACCAGCTTCAACATCAAGGCATTGAACTTTCAAGGATGTTTTGGTATTTACTTTGTGTGTTATTGGTGATAGAAAGGTGTGTAACATATTATCAAGCAAAAAGGAAAAAGAATGCATGATAAAAAAATGACCATATCTATAAAAAGTCTTCAACAGAATTGGCAATGGCAAAAGGCCTTGTTGCTCTTTCTAAAAATATTTGTGGGTATTGTTCTTGTTTTTATGGTATTAAAAACACTTATCGATATTTCAGCTGTGTGGGGAATATTATTATTTGTAGTTGCATTCATACTTGCCTATTTTTTTCAAAACAGCTGGAGGGTCTCGGAAAAAGATGTGGCACTTTTTCTAAATGAACATTATGTAGCGTTGGAAGAAAGTGCGGAACTTTTGTTAATGCCAATAGATGATGCCAATGTATTGGAAAAAATTCAACAACAGAAAATACAATCCGTATTAAATCAATTAATCATCCAACCGCCTTTTAAGAAGCAATGGATTCGCACACTGGTTAGGATTATTGTTTTGTTGTTAATTGGGTTTGTTGTTTTGCCGTTGGTAGATACTCATATAGGCAATCTTAAGTCAGCATCTACAACACAAACGGTGCTTAAAGAAATTGCATTGCCGGGTATTCGATCTATTCAAGTGAATATTACTCCTCCAAGTTATACCGGTAAGAAAGTACGCTCACAAAACAGTTATACCATTATTGCAGAAGAGGGTGCATTCATTGAATGGATTTTAGAAACGGATTCCGTGGGTATAGCCCCATTGATAATATTAAATGATTCATCGAATCTAACATTTCAACCAATCAATTCCCTTAATACAAAATGGAGGGCTAAGCTTCAGCTTACTCAAAACGCATTATATCAAATTAATTGGAACCAACAATTATCGGTCCACTTTCAATTAGAATTGATTAAAGACCTTGTTCCTGTTATCAATATTCAAAAGCCGAAACAGTATACGGTGGTCGATTTTGGAATGCCATTGAAAATTCCTTTACAGGTTTCCATAAAAGACGACTATGGCTTGGTTTCCACTAATCTGGTACTCACAGTTGCTAGTGGAGGTGGCGAGGCGGTTCAGTTTAACGAACAAGACGTTTTGTTGGCGAAGCCAATTGATCATCATCAACTGAATTTGGCAATTAACCATATTATCAATTTGCAACAACTTAACATGCATCCAGGTGACGAGCTCTATTTTTATGTGAAAGCAATGGACAACCACCAGCAAGAAACTAGATCAGATATTCAAATTGTGAATATTGCCGACACGGCTGCTTTAATGGAACTGGATATTTCTATCAATAGTCTTAGTTTAAAACCTGAATTTTTTAGGAGTCAACGTCAAATCATTATTGAAACAGAGCAATTGTTGCGCGATCAAGGCAAGATATCTGCAGAAGCTTTTAAAGAAAAGAGTAATGAGCTTGGGGTTGATCAAAAATTATTGCGTTTACGTTATGGTAAATTCTTGGGCGAAGAGTCTGAGACAAATATTGGAGATAGTAGGTTTGATGATGATGGAGATCATGTTGAGGCGCAATCAGTTTTTGGCGATGCACAAAGTATTATCGATGGGTTTTCACACAAACACGACAATGCGGAAGACGCCAGCTTTTTTGATCCTAAAACCAAGAAAGAACTTAAAGCAGTGTTGACAGAAATGTGGGGATCAGAATTAAAACTGAGAACCTATTTTCCAAAAGAAGCCCTGCCTTTTGAATATAAAGCATTGCGGCTACTCAAAGAACTACAACAGCAATCGCGCGCTTATGTTGCCAAAACCAATCAAAAGACAACGCCTTTGAAATTTGAAAAAAGGCTAACAGGTGATTTGAGTAAAATTGTTCCGCCTCTATTACTACAAGAAAAAAGCAAGCAAGAAAATCCTTCAATTGTATTGAGAAAGTCTATGGGAATACTGGTTAGCTTGAATAATCAGCTGCCTGTTGACTTGAATGAAATGGCAACACTAAAAAAAGCACTGATTCAAATGAATCAACAGGCAATTGCAAAGCCTTCCATTTATTTATTGCCATTTGAAGGAATGAAAAGAATCTTATGGGCACTTGAAAACAAAAAAGCACCGATTTTGCTGGACCAACAAATTGTTTTGAGTGCATGTGAAAAATTATTAACGCCTCCAAGTGCAATGCCTTTTAAAAAACAAATTGCAACAGATGCAGGATTGTCGGATTACTATTTTCATCATTTAAATAATGGACAAAAATGATGAACTACCTGTCAATTATAGTGGCTGTTTTATTAGTAGGCATATTGGTTTTCTTGACCTATCATCGACCTAATAAAAAACGGCGTTACTTAAGGGTAGTAGCATCTGGTATGGCGGTGATGGGTTTGTTGTTACTTGTATTACCTATTCTGCCAAATGATAGCTATGATAATGGAGTTGAAGTAATTGTTTTAACGGAGGGATATCATCAAGATTCTGTAGATGCATTTGTGAAAAAGAGGGCAAACCCATTAAAACAAATTTATATTGAAGACAAAGAAATGAGCCAGATCATTAAAGGAACAATTGCTCATGTATTTGGTTATGGATTTAAAGAACCTTCAACCCATATTTTATCAAGTACGAAAATAATTTTTCATCCTTCCCCTTTGCCAAATGGGTTTAGTCATGTAGAGTGGTCTGAAAAAATTGAATTAGGACAAACATTTTCACTACAGGCCACTGTAGTGAATACTAATAAGCAGCCTTTACAATTGTATTTGCAATCGGCACAAAAAATGCTGGATTCTATATCAATAATGCCGAATGGACTGACACCAATCAATTTGTCAGCCGTTCCAAATAATTTGGGCAGGGGCATTTATCAATTGGTTTTAAGGGAAGGTAAAAAAGTATTGGCTAATGAATTGGTACCATTTATTGTAACTGAACCTGAGCCAGTAGACATTTTAGTTCTTTCGGAAGCCCCGAGTTTTGAAGCTAAGTTTTTGAAAAATTGGTTGTCAGACAATGGTAATCGTGTTGCAACTAGAACAAGGATTAGTAAACAAGTTTTTGAACAAGGGTTTTCCAATAGAAAGCCAACTTCGCTTGAAAAAATAACTGCACAATTATTGAACCAATTTCAAGTAGTTGTTGCTGATGAATCCGCCATTTTATCATTGTCAGATGGGGAGCGAAATGCTTTGAAAAATCAGGTGCAACTTAAGGGACTTGGACTCGTTTTAAAATGTGATACGATACTAAAAAAATCGACCATTCCGGCATCTCCCTTTCTGTTAAAGTCAATAAATGAAACTTTGCCATTTTCAGCAAGTCTGCATATGAAAGGAATGGATACCAGTTGGCATCCATCCATACAGACAAACCAGTTTTTGGAAAAAGCAAATCATCAAGGAACCCAATCATTGGTCATAGATCAGCTAGGTAGAATACTAGTGGGGATGACAAAATGGGAAAGAGGCTCAATCATTGTATCTGCATTAAACAATTCATATACTTGGATGTTGAAGGGCAATAAGGAAGCGTATGGCAGTTATTGGACGCAGTTGCTGCAACGATCAATTGCCACAAATGTACAGGCAGAGCATTGGGGAATTTCTACAAAAATTCCAAGGGTAGGTGAGTCAACAACAATTAATCTTGAAAAAAATGACCCCAATACACCTATTGCTATTATACAATTAGATGAAATTTATTTAAAACAAATGGCAACCCAGCCATTTTTAATGAAGGGCAGCTATTGGCCTTCAAGGGTAGGATGGCAATCCATTATTTCTACCAATGGATTAAATACAAGCTGGTATGTCTTTGATCAACAACAATGGGAAGGTCTGGAGGCGAAATCAAGAATCCAACAAACGCTGAAATTTGTACAACAATCTAGTTTAGGGAAGGCTCCACAAAGTAGTCTTGCAAAGAAAAATTATGCATTGTTTCCGGTTTTTTGGGCCATGATAATTTTGTTGACTGGGTTGTTGGTCCTTTGGGTAGAAGCTAAACTGGATTAATGTGATAAATGGTATACAAGTTATTCGTTACTTTCTTATATTACAATTATTAAAAACCCTATAAAGCCCAATAGATTTTGAAAAGAAAAGACTTTATCAGAAATGCGTCCATAGGAATGGGGGCATTGTTTCTTCCCAAATCAATGCTCTATGCAAACCAGGTTGATGCAACTTCATTACTAGATGTTCGTTTTGACGTTTCGCAAAAGAAACGCATGGCCGACGTGGCTTTAAATGCCGCTCGTTCTAAAGGTGCTACCTATACGGATGTTAGAATTGGCAGGTACTTGAATCAGTTTGTAGTTACTAGAGAAGACAAAGTTGAAAATGTAGTGAATACTGAAAGCTATGGTATTGGTATTCGCGTAATAGCCAATGGTAGTTGGGGCTTTGCTGCAACAGACAATTTAGACAATGATAGTATTGCTAAAGCAGCGGCATTAGCCGTTTTTATTGCTAAGGAGAATTCTCGCCTATTGACAGAACCCGTACAATTGGCTCCGCAAAAAGGTTATGGAGAAGTGAGTTGGAAAACGCCTATTGAAAAAAATGCGTTTGAAGTGCCTATTAAAGATAAGGCCGATCTTTTATTGTCAGTTAACGACGCAGCAATGAAGGGTGGTGCTAATTATGTGAATTCATTATTGTTTTTGGTGAATGAACAAAAATATTTTGCTTCTACTGACGGATCTTATATTGATCAAGACATTCATAGAATTTGGCCAACATTTAGTATCACTAAAATTGATGCTGCCACAGGTAAGTTTGAAACAAGGGATGCGTTGAGTAGTCCCATGGGTATGGGCTATGAATATATGCAACCAAGCGCTAATGATACCATCAAAGGCCTTACGGGCAACCTCTATCGTAATCGTTATGATATGTTGCAGGACGCCAAAGATGGCTCTAGGCAGGTTGTTGAAAAAATGGCCGCAAAATCTGTAGATGCAGGCAAATATGATTTGGTGATTGATCCAACAAATTTGTTTTTGACAATACACGAATCAACTGGTCACCCTACAGAACTTGATCGCGTGCTTGGCTATGAAGCCAATTATGCGGGGACTAGTTTTTTAACACTCGATAAATGGAAGTCAGGCAACTTCAACTATGGTAGTAAAATAGTGAATATTGTGGCTGATAAATTGCAACCCAATAGTTTGGGTGCTGTAGGTTATGACGACGAAGGCGTGGGCACCCAAGAGTGGGATATTATTAAAGATGGGGTATTGGTGAATTATCAAACAATTAGGGATCAGGCACATATACTCGGACTAAAACAATCACAAGGTTGCTGCTATTCTGATAGCTGGAGCGATGTTCAATTCCAAAGGATGCCGAATATTTCATTGCGTCCTGGGAAGGATAAAATGAGTCCGGCTGATATCGTGAAAAATGTAGAAAAAGGAATATATATAGTAGGGTCTAGTTCTTATTCGATCGACCAGCAACGCTACAATTTTCAGTTTAGTGGTCAATTATTTTATGAAATAAAGAATGGTCAAATAGGACCGATGTTGAAGGATGTTGCCTATCAATCCAATACACAGGAATTTTGGAATGCTTGTACTGCTATTGCAGACAAAAGCGATTATAGATTGGGTGGATCCTTCTTTGATGGAAAGGGGCAACCCGGACAAATCAGTGCCGTATCACACGGTGCATCTACTACAAGATTTAATGGAATTAATGTTATAAACACCGCAAGAAAAATCTAACTATGGCCATTTTAAATAAAGAACAAGCACAACAATTATTAAAGAAAGTGCTCTCGTATTCAAAAGCCGACGAGTGTGAAATAAATATTAGTGGTAGCGATGGAGGCAATATTCGCTATGCCAGAAATGCTGTATCCACTAGTGGAGGAGTTAGTCAAAGTAGTTTGGTAGTATCCTCCGCATTTGGAAAAAAATTAGGGGTGGCTACCATCAATGAATTTGATGACGCATCTTTAGAAAAAGTAGTGAAGCGTTCTGAAGAACTAGCACGACTGGCTCCGGAAAATCCTGAGTTTGTTCCTTTTCTTGGACCGCAACAATACAAAGAATCGGCAACCTATGTGCCCGTAACTGCGGCAATTGATCCTAAGTTAAGGGCCGATGCTGTAGCAACCAGTTTGAAGATTGCCAAAGAAAATAAATTGGTTGCAGCAGGGTTTATGCAAAACACGGCTGGTTATAATGCCATGTTGAATTCACATGGTTTGTTTGCCTACAATACTAGTACCAATGTTGACTTCAATGTAACATTAAGAACAGAGGATGGAAAAGGGTCAGGCTATGCTTCAAAAAGTTATAATGACGTAACAAAATTAGATGTTGGATCACTAACTAAATTTGCAGCAGGAAAGGCTTCAGGATCTGCTACTGCAAAGGCTTTGGAGCCAGGGAAGTATACGGTTATTTTGGAGCCAGCAGCTTCAATTGTATTGTTAGAGAACTTATTTTTTGCGATGGACGCAAGGCAGGCAGATGAAGGAAGAAGTTTCTTGAGTAAGCCTGATGGGAAGTCGAAGTTAGGCGAGAAACTAGTAGATGAAAAAGTAACCATTTATTCTGATCCGCTACATCCAGACATGCCTACGTCGACCTGGACTGGTGATGGCAGACCACAAGAAAAAATCAATTGGATTAACAAAGGGGTGATTGAGAATTTGTATTATAGCAGGTATTGGGCGGATAAGAAAAAAGTAAAAGCAATTCCTTCTCCGGACGGAATTATCATGGAAGGCACTAATACCTCTTTAGAAGATTTAATTAAGAGTACTGAAAAGGGAATCTTGGTAACGCGTTTATGGTATATTCGATCTGTAGATCCACAAACACTATTGCTGACTGGATTAACAAGAGATGGAACCTTTTATATTGAGAATGGAAAAATAAAATATCCCGTAAAAAATTTCCGATTTAATGAAAGTCCAGTGATTATGTTGAATAACTTAGACGCATTGGGTAAGCCAGAAAGATGCGTGAGTGGAGAGTCGGGGATATCCGCTTTGATACCGCCCATGCGGATCAGAGATTTTACTTTTTCATCTTTGTCAGACGCTGTATAAATTCACTTATAAATCAAAATACTTTGAATAGGAAAAACTTTATTAGAAACACGGCATTTGGAATGGGAGCTTTTATGATTCCTCGTTCCATGCTGAATGCAACACCAATAGAAATTGAAGCCGCCTTAAATGGAGGGATGGATGTGGCTATCAAAAAGCAATTGGCAGACGTGGCTTTGGCTGCTGCAAAAGCAAAAGGCGCCACATATACAGATGTGCGAATTGGCAGGTACTTAAATCAGTTTGTGGTAACCCGCGAAACTAGGGTACAAGCCGTAGCCAATACAGAATCATTTGGGGTAGGTATTCGCGTGATTGCCAATGGTAGTTGGGGTTTTGCCTCAAGCAATAATGTAACCAAAGAAGGTGTTGCTAGAACTGCAGAACGAGCGGTTGCAGTTGCAAAAGCAAATGCAAAAATCATAGACGCACCAGTGCAATTAGCTGCTCAAAAAGGTTATGGCGAAGTGAGCTGGAAAACGCCTATTGAGAAAAATGCTTTTGAAGTACCAGTAAAGGAAAAAGTTGAACTTTTATTAGCAGCTAATAGTGTGGCCATGAAAGGCGGTGTGAACTTTGTGAACTCTGCTATCTTAGCAGTGAACGAACAAAAGTATTTTGCATCTAGCGATGGTTCTTATATTGACCAAGACGTGCATAGAATGTTCCCCAATTTCAATGTAACAAAAATTGACATAGCTACGGGAAAATTTGAATCGGTAAAATCACTAAGCTCTCCTGTTGGAATGGGCTATGAATACCTCAATGCGGATGCTGCCAATAAAGTGCCAGGTGTTGTAACAAGGTACAAGAATAGATACGACATGATGGAAGACATTCGTAATGCAACTGAAGGGGTAAAACAAAAGTTGACGGCTAAATCTGTAGAGCCAGGTAAATATGATTTGATACTAGACCCAACGCACTTAATGCTTACGATACATGAATCAGTAGCTCATCCTACAGAATTAGATAGAGTATTGGGATATGAAGCCAATTATGCAGGTACCAGTTTTCTTAGTTTAGAAAAACTGAATTCAAAGAAATTCAATTTTGGAAGCAAGATTGTGAATATTGTGGCGGATAAGTTACAATATGGCTCACTAGGTGCTGTAGGATATGATGATGAAGGTGTGGGTGCTAAGAAGTGGGATATTATTAAAGAAGGTGTATTAGTCAATTTTCAAGCTATCAGAGACCAGGCGCATATGTTGGGGATGAAAGAAAGTCACGGTTGTTGTTATGCACAAAGTTGGAACGATGTGCAGTTTCAAAGAATGCCGAATATATCATTACAACCCGGCAAAGAAAAATTGAGTGTAGCTGACATGATTAAAAATGTAGAAAAAGGAATTTATATTATTGGAGATGGTTCGTTTTCAATCGACCAACAACGGTACAATTTTCAGTTCGGTGGACAGACTTTCTATGAAGTGAAAAATGGTCAAATTGTTGGAATGTTGAAGGACGTAGCTTATCAATCCAATACCCAAGAGTTTTGGAATAGTTGTGCTGCCATTGCAGATGAAAGCGACTATCGAATGGGTGGTGCATTCAATGATGGTAAGGGGCAACCCGGACAATCCAATGCCGTTTCACATGGCAGTTCAACAACAAGATTCAATGGCGTTAACGTAATTAATACAGCAAGAAAAATCTAATTATTATGGCATTATTAACTAAAGTAGAAGCGCAGACCTTATTAAAAAAAGTATTGGCTTATTCCACAGCCGACGAATGTGAAGTTTCGTTGAGCGGTGTAGAAGGAGGTAATATTCGTTATGCAAGAAATGCAGTATCTACTGCAGGCGATACCAGTACCATGGTATTGGCTATACGGTCTGTATATGGCAAAAAATCAGGCGTAGCAACCATCAATGAATTTGATGATGCATCCATGAAAAAAGTGGTAAAACGTGCAGAAGAGCTGGCGCAATTGTCGCCCGAAAATCCTGAGTATATGCCTATGCGTGGACCCATTGAATATAAGGAATCAAAAACTTTTGTTCCAGCTACGGCTGCAATTGTTCCAGACACTAGGGCAGAAGCGGTTGCAAAAAGTATTAAAGTTTCTAAGGATAACAAATTAGAATGTGCAGGATATATTGAAAACAATACTTCTTTTACAGCCGTCATGAATTCAAAAGGATTCTTTGGCTATAATAAAAGCACAAATGTTATTTTTTCCATTACCGCTAGAAATCAGGAAGGTACTGGTTCAGGCTATGCTGCTAAAGGCTTCAATGACGTGTCAAAATTGGATACAACTGCAGCTACAAAAGTGGCTGCGCAAAAAGCCAATGGATCAGCAAATGCAAGGGCCATTGAGCCAGGAAAGTATACGGTGATCTTAGAACCAGTGGCAGCTACTTATATGTTGGAAAACATGTTCAGAGGATTTGACGCACGTACTGCTGATGAAGGAAGAAGCTTTATGAGCAAGCCCGGCGGTGGTAATCGTATGGGTGAACAGTTAGTGGATGAAAAAGTTACCATTTACTCTGATCCTTTTAATTTGGATTTGCCAGATAATACCTGGACGAGCGAAGGATTCCCCTTAGAACGCGTTAGCTGGATTGAAAAAGGGGTCATCAAAAATTTGAGCTATTCACAATTTTGGGCACAAAAGAAAAATGTGACCGCAGGACCATTTGCCAGTAATATCATCATGGAAGGTGGAACTGCTTCTTTGGAAGAATTGATCAAGAGTACAGAAAGGGGCATTTTGGTTTCAAAATTGTGGTATATCAGATTGGTAGATGCACAATCGCTACTATTAACAGGACTTACCAGAGACGGAACTTTTTATATAGAGAATGGACAAATTAAATATCCCATTAAAAATATGCGTTTTAATGAGAGTCCAGTTATCATGTTAAACAATGTAGAAGCACTCGGTAAAGCAGAAAGAAGTATCAGCATTGAATCAAATAGGAGTTATTTAATTCCGCCTATGAAGATTCGTGATTTCACTTTCACTTCTTTGTCTGATGCTGTTTAAAATTAGTAAACATCAAGACCTCTAGGGGTCTTTTTTGTTTTTGAGTAGGCATTTATTCATTTAAAATATTTTGCATTGAAACGAAGAGACTTTTTATATATGGCTGGATTAACGGCAGGAGCAAGTATGTTAAAACCTGCAAGGGTATTAGCAGCTGAAGATTTATTGCAACCTGGTGATTTGGCATTAAAAAAACGACTAGCTGACATTGCATTAAATGCAGCCAAGAGTAAGGGTGCTAGTTATGCCGATGTTAGAATTGGGAGGTATCTAAATCAGACGATTAATACAAGAGAAAAGCGGGTTGACAATATATCTAATACCGAATCTTATGGAATGGGTATTCGTGTGATTGCCAATGGAAGCTGGGGTTTTGCTGCAACAGATAATCTTACAACAGATAGTATTGCAAAAGCAGCAGCACTAGCTGTGCAGATAGCAAAATTTAATGCGCCTTTATTAGAAGAACCGTTGAAACTAGCGCCACAAAAGGGTTTTGGAGAGCAGAGCTGGAAAACGCCCATCATTCAGAATGCATTTGAAGTGCCGTTGAAAGACAAAGTTGACTTATTGTTAAAAGCAAATGATATTGCTTTGCAGTATGGAGCCAACTTTATTAGTTCATCCATGTTCTGTATTAATGAACAAAAGTATTATGCATCAACTGAGGGATCTTATATTGACCAAGATATCCATAGAATCTGGCCAACTTTTACGGTAACTAAAATAGACGCAGCTTCAGGAAAATTTCAAACGCGCAATGCTTTGAGTTCACCAATGGGAATGGGTTATGAGTATTTGATACCTGATAAGAAAGAAGAGATTGATGGGATTTTCAAGTTGTATAAAAACCGCTATGACCTTTTGGCTGATGTTAGATTGGCAACGGCACAAGTGGCTGAAAAAATCACCGCTAGGCCAGTGGAGCCAGGTAAATACGATTTGATCTTGGACCCAACAAATTTGTTTCTAACCATTCATGAATCTGTAGGTCATCCTACAGAACTTGATCGTGTATTGGGGTATGAGGCAAATTATGCTGGCACTAGTTTTTTAACCCTCGATAAATGGAAGGCTGGGAATTTTAAATTTGGGAGTGATATCGTACATTTTAAAGGAGATAAAACACAAAAAGGCTCACTGGCTGCTGTTGGCTATGATGATGAAGGAGTGCAGTGCGGGGAATGGGATATTATTAAAAAAGGGGTATTGGTTAATTATCAGGTAACGCGAGACCAGGCGCATATTCTTGGATTGAATGCGTCTCAAGGATGTTCTTATGCTGATAACTGGAAGAGCTTCCAATTTCAAAGAATGCCCAATGTTTCACTTCAACCCAGTAAGGAAGGATTGAAAGTGGCCGAAATGATTAAGAATACGGAAAAAGGAATCTATATGTTTGGAAGAAATTCTTATTCTATAGATCAGCAACGCTACAATTTCCAGTTCAGTGCACAGTTGGCATTTGAAATTAAAAATGGGGAGATTACAGGTATGGTTAAAGACGCTGCTTATCAAGCCAACACGCAGGAGTTCTGGAATGCATGCACGGCTATTGCAGGCGAACAAGATTATCGTATAGGCGGTTCATTTTTTGATGGGAAGGGTCAGCCTGGTCAGGTTAGTGCTGTTTCGCATGGCTGTGCAACCACCAAATTTAAAGGGGTAAGTGTAATAAATACTGGTAGAAATATTTAGTAGTCAAGCACTTACATTGTTGTCATTAAATTGGTGTTTCCCTCATAAAAAAAACGGTGTAAACAACAGGAAAAAACAGTGAAATCACTGTATATGGGCAAAGTAATTTAATGTATGTTTGAATTGAAATCAGGCAAATTGAACATATTCATTATCCCCCCTGTTACTTGAAATGAAGTGCAATGATTTGCCTGATTTTTTCATACCCCTAAAATAGAATTGTATCATACAATTAAATTATAGGTCAATGAAACAAATACTTAAAAGACATTCATTCGGCTGGTTGCCGGATATACCTGACCATCGAGATCTCTTATATGCAGCGCCAAGAAAAATTCAAGAGGCACTGCCACCATCCATTGATTTAAGAAAGAATTGTCCACCCGTTTATGACCAAGGTGAATTAGGAAGTTGTACAGCCAATGCACTGGCTGCAGCTTTTCAATATGGTCAAAGAAAACAAAGCGTTTTAGATTTTATGCCCTCTAGATTATTTATTTATTATAATGAAAGGGTAATGATTAATACGGTTTTATCCGATAGTGGCGCATTTATCAGAGATGGTATTAAAACCTTAAATCGCGAAGGCGTTTGTATGGAAACTGATTGGCCTTACGTCATTGCAAAATTTACCAAAAAACCACCTAAAGAATTGTATCAAGAAGCATTAAAAAATCAGGTGTTGCAATACTTGCGTTTAAACAATGAAAGACTGAATTTACTAAAATCATGTTTGTTTGAGGGGTATCCATTTGTATTTGGCTTTGCCGTTTTTGAAAGCTTTTGGAAAGTGGGTAACAATGGTAAAATCCCTTTGCCAAAAGATGGAGAAAGTAGCATAGGTGGACATGCTGTGATGGCTGTTGGATATAATGACATCAAAAAATGTTTCATCATCCGTAATTCTTGGGGTAATGAATGGGGCAAAGATGGTTATGGATTTATGCCCTATAGTTATATTGGGGATAGAGATAGGGCAGATGATTTTTGGACTATTCGTTTGGTGGAAGCTGGGGTCTAATGGTCAGGTTTTATAAACCAAGTACCGACTTCAGTTTGGCAAAACCAGTTTTACTTACAGGTAGTTTTGTACCTGTGTTTAGAAGCAGTTGAAATCCATCTTTTTCATAAGGGTCAAGCCGAGTTATCAGCGCTACTTGCACCAAATACGACCGATGAATGCGCACGAAATCCTGTTGGGCTAATATTTTTTCAAATTCAGCCATGGTTTTATTCTTCAAATAAATGCCTTCAGCAGTATGGATTTTAACATAGTCGTCTGCTGCTTCTAGGTACTGTACTTGTTTGGTTGGGATGATTTTTATTTTACCATTATCCTTTAAAACAATTCTATTATGTTGACCAGTATCTGATGCAATGGCATCTAAAAGTGCCTTGGTTTGTTGAGGTTGATTTTGATGACGTTGATCGATCCATTTGTGTACTGCTTTTTCAAATCGATCTCTGCTAAATGGCTTTAATAAATAATCAATAGCATGAGCTTCAAATGCTTGAATGGCGTATGCTTCAAATGCAGTAGTGAAAATGACGGCTGGCGGATTTTCTATTAATTCGAGTAATTCAAATCCATTGATTTTAGGCATTTGTACGTCTAAAAAAATTAGGTCTGGTTTGAATTGTTGAATGGCTTTGAGACCTTCAAATCCATCGCCGCATTCAGCTACAAGTTCTAATGCTGGAAAACGAGCAAGATATTCTATAACCAGTCCTCTTGCCAATGGTTCATCGTCTATAATCAACACTTTCATCGAAAAAATATTTAATGGTTAGTTATATTTCGTTAGTAGGAATTGTAATCGTACAAAAAAAAGTATGGCCAATTGTTTCAGTTTTCAGAAGGTCGTTTCTCTCATACAATAAAAACAAACGTCTTTGGATATAGGCTAATCCAAAGCCCGTTCCCCTGCCACCGATTGCCGTTGTTTCATCAAATGGGTTTGAAACACGCAACGCTAATTGGTTATTGACAAGTTTGCCTTCAATATAAATGGTCACATCTTCTGTTGTGTCATACAATCCAAATTTGATGGCATTTTCAACAATGGGCTGTAAAATAAATGCTGGTATTGTTTTTTCAGCCGCCTTTTCTTCAATATTAACTACAGTTTGTAAACGATGTCCGAAGCGGACCTTTTCTATCTCTAAATATAATTGTACATATTCCATTTCTTCTTTTAATAAAATGGATTGCTGCTCTTCTTTTTTTAAAGTACCTCTTAAGAAATCCGACAACTGTTGAATCATATGTCTAGCTTTTTCCGGATTTGAACCAGCTAGCGCACTAATGGAGTTAAGGCTATTGAATAAAAAATGTGGTTGCAATTGTTGGCGAAGTTTCAGCAATTCTGCGTCTTTAGCCAATTGTTCTATTTCTTGTTTTTTATTGGCCGCTTCATTTTCATTTTGTTGTGTGTACCAAAGCAAACTCACCAAAGTGCTACAGCCTATTAATAAAAAGCTAATGGTAAATCTGATATAAGAACTTTGCGATAACATTTGAATGTATGAAGCATCCGACTTAAAAAATAACCAAAGTATGATTCTAATAAAAAGTAACCAAACTGTACTTAAGCCAATGCTTACAAAAAGTACATACCAATATTTTTCTTTTCCTGGTAGGTAATAACGCATGTTATTAATCACTATCAGGGTTGCTCCACCCAAACAACAATTACTGACCAACGCATCAGTTAAAGCAATGATAAAGCTTAAACCAAAGTCCATTAAGATGATTAATTGTATGGCAGCTAAGAACAGAATGCAAGCAAAAAATGCCGACAAGAATAGGTAATTATTTTTGGCTGATTTTAAGGATTCTTTCAAGCTATTTACAATCTAGTGTTATCTTTTTCAAATTTACTGAATCAAGTGTCAACAATTTTTCAAAGTATTCAAAAAAAGCAGTTCATTTAAATGTATTAAATCTACACTACTTTATATAAATACCAAGTCTTCGTACAGTTACCCATACAAAGACTTGGGAATTTGGGTATACTTTAATAGCTCCTGATTTCAATTCCTCCAAATACGGCTGATCCTTTAATGACTAGTGTTTTATTGATGTCAGTGAAGGCTCCTGATGGCGACTTTCTTTTGTCGTCTACCCCATGAAATACACCTTCAATTTCGTTTATAACCTGCCAGTGTGGAGGAACAATCAATTTAATTCCACCAAATACTGCATCCATTTTTAATACCACCGTACCTGTAATATCTGCTTGAGTTAAGTCTATTTCTGCACCTCCAAAAACACAAGCAATATTGCCCCCTTGAAAATTTTTCGACAATACAGCTCTTTGCACACCGCTAAATACAGAATCAACATTCAAAAAGTTATTACTATCTGTACCCGTACTTTCTCCAAAAGCTTGCCAACTGCGCGTTGATTCAGCACTTTTATTGGTGGTGTATTCTTTGTTTTTTTTGGCTGGGCGGAGAATAAAAATAATGCCTACTGCAATAATGGCTAGTGGCCAGATATAGTTGCTTAAAGGCATATTTGGTAGGAATCTATCTACCAAAAAAAATCCGCCTATTCCCAAAAGAATGATCCAAGCATTGTTTCGGAATTTGCTTTTAAATCCTATATAAGTACCTATTAGAATCAAGATCATTGGCCAACTGAATAGCCAACGTGGAAAAGGGAAGTCCATTTGACGTAAGGTAAGTGCAACGCCTACGCAGATTAAAATGAGTCCGCCGATAATGTTACCGTTGTTGTTTTGTTTGATTGAGTTTTGATTGTTGTCCATTTGTTTTGATTTTATAACACAAATCTATACCCAGTACATAGTAAGAAAAAGCAGGTTTAGGTAATTGTAGGTACTTGCTCGGTAACCTTCACGAAAACGTCGGTGAATGATAATAACTTGTTTTTTAACCGATTTACGTAGTTGCATTTGGAACGGGTCTGTTCGACTGCCAGCCAATTAAAAGCACTCCCAGTATCACCAATAAGGTACCGGCAATTTGTAAGGGGAAAACGGGTTCGCCCAAAAAGAAATGTGCTTGAATAATGGTAGACACAGGGCCAATGCTGGTGATGATAGAGACATTATTACTGCCAATTTCTTTCATGCCATTACTCATTAAGAAGGAAGGTAAAACGGTAGCTACTAAGGCTAGGGCTATTGCATACCAAATTAGGGTAGGTGTGAAATGAATGGAGCCAACATTTCTGGTTAAAAGAAACTGCATAAAAATGCCTGCAGTGGATGAGAGCATCGCATAAGCAGTATAACGCGTTACTCCTATTTTAGAAACCATTCTACCGGTTCCTACCAGATAAAAAGAATAAGTAATGGCGCATAGAAAGATCATCAAGGAGCCAAAATAAAAATGTGGATTGCTATTGTCAATACGTAGTTCACCAAAAAAGGCAATGCCAATACCTAGATAGGTTAGCACCAATGCTAGGACTTGAATCTTATTTAATTTAGTTTTGAAAAAATAGGTATTGATCAACACCGAAAATGTGGGGTATAGAAAAAGGATTAGTCGCTCTAACCCCGCAGAAATATATTGCAATCCAATAAAATCAAATAAGCTGCTCAAATAATAACCAAAAATGCCTAAAATAAAAACATAGATCCATTCCCTAGTAGTGAGAGATTTGGCAAATTCTTTTTTAGCACCCAGCCAAGCTGCAATCAAATAAAATGGGAGAGAGAATAACATGCGTAAACTCAACAGTGTAATGGCATCAACGCCTGTATCTTTAAAAGCAAGTTTTACAAAGATGGCTTTTGTAGAGAAAAATACAGCACCCGCTAATGTTAGTAGAAAACCTGTTAGCGTTAGTTGGTATGCTGTATTTTTCTTTGTTTCAATCATGCTATTATTTCAACGAAAAAATTAAACACTCACATTGAATTCGCGCAGTGCGTCATTCAAACTCGTTTTTAAATCGGTACTAGGTTTGCGTGTACCAATAATTAGCGCACAATTCACATGATATTCTCCTGCTGGAAATTTTTTAGCATAAGTTCCTGGTATCACCACGCTTCTTGCTGGTACTCTTCCTCTGTATTCAATGGGTTCAGATCCGCTTACGTCAATGATTTTTGTAGATTTTGTCAACACCACATTTGCCCCAAGTACGGCTTCTTTTTCTACAATCACACCTTCCACCACAATGGCCCTACTTCCAAGAAAGCAACCGTCTTCTATAATTACTGGACTCGCTTGTAAAGGTTCCAAAACGCCTCCAATGCCTACGCCGCCACTTAAGTGTACCCCTTTGCCTATTTGAGCGCAACTTCCTACTGTAGCCCAAGTGTCAACCATGGTGCCTTCATCAACATAGGCTCCAATATTTACATAGCTAGGCATTAAGACAACATTTTTTGCCAAATAAGCACCATAACGAGCAACCGCATGTGGAACAGCTCTAACACCAAGTTCTTTATAATTTTTTTTGAGCAACATTTTATCATAGAATTCAAATGGATCCATGGTCCAGGTCTGCATTTGTTGAATGCCAAAATACATTAGAATAGCTTGTTTAACCCATTCATTCACTACCCAACCATTTTCACTAGGCATAGCAGTTCTTAAACGACCTTTGTCAACTTCTTCAATAACGGCTCTAACAGCATCGGAATACTTGTTGTCTTTTAAAAGTTCCCTTTTATCCCATGCTTCTAGTATCAGTGCTTGTAACGACATATCTTAAATTTTTTGCAAAAATACAGTTTCATCTCTTAGTTACCATATCATTGAATTTTTTACAGAAAACTTATTCTTTTTCCTGCTTTTTTAAGCAAATATTTTTTTTAAAAATTTTAACCCTTTTTACTTGTATTTCTAATAAATAAATGCCACCTTATAGTAGCAACTAAAGAAATGGCAAAAGTAATACTAGACGTACCTGTAGAAAAGATGCAATCCTTTCTGAATGCGGTTTTGAGTATCGGCATTGATCAACGAACGATCCATTCTGGAAATAGAATAGTCCATGATATTGTCAAACAACGTTCTATACTTCATCGTATAGCTACAAGTTTCATTTTATTCGACTGGGAATTTTTTAGCAATGAACTCGAATACGAATAAACTGCTTTTTTCAACAAAACAAAATCATCCAATTATTCTAGTATTTTTGCACAGATGCAAAAGATTTTGGTCATTCAGACAGCTTTTATTGGCGACGTGGTTTTGGCCACTGGATTGCTGGAAAGTTTGCACAAAGCCCATCCCTCTGCATTAATCGATATCTTAGTTAGAAAAGGAAATGAAGCCCTTTTTTTAAACCATCCTTTTTTACATGAGGTATTGGTTTGGGATAAGAATAAGTACAAATACCAACACCTAATAAAGCTGATTCAGCAAATCAGACATAGAAAATATGATCAAGTTATTAACCTACAAAGGTTTGCTGCAACGGGTTTCATCACTGTTTTTTGTGGTGCCAAAGTGACTATTGGATTTGATAAAAACCCTTTCAGTCCGTTCTTTACTAAATCGGTGAAGCATATTTTTAGCAAAGGGGATAAAGCACTTCATGAAATTGAACGCAACCACCAATTGATTGCAGGAAGCAATTATCACATTGCAGAAAACCCCAAATTGTATCCATCCAAAGAAAATATAGAAAAGGTTCAATCATTGGTAACTGGATCTTATATCTGCATTGCTCCCGCATCTGTCTGGTTTACCAAACAATTTCCTGCAGCCAAATGGGTTTCCTTGATACAAGAAATACCTGCACATTTTCAACTGTTTTTATTAGGGGCACCTTCAGATCAAGGCCTTTGCGATAGTATCATATTATTATCTGGAAGGAGCAATTGTACCAATTTATCAGGGAAATTGAGTTTTCTTGAATCTGCAGCCCTCATGCAAAAAGCTACTATGAACTATGTAAACGATTCAGCTCCCATGCATTTTGCATCTGCTATGAATGCACCTGTAACTGCAATTTATTGCTCTACTTTACCAGCGTTTGGGTATGGTCCACTTTCTGAGCAAAGCCATATAGTGGAAATAAAGGAGGCTTTGGCTTGTAGACCTTGTGGCATTCATGGAAAAAAAGTTTGCCCAGAAAGCCATTTTAACTGCGCCAACCAGATCAACAATGGTCAGTTATTGGCGGTATTGCCTTCCTAAACAAATAAAGCGTCATAACTTTGCTGCAGATATGGACCTAGCATTTTCAACCATAGAAAGTACAATTCTTAATAAAATAGCCACAGCGGCTACAGAATTGAATATGCCATCCTACCTGATAGGTGGCTTTGTGCGTGACAAAATCATTGGGAGAGCTACCAAAGATGCAGATATTGTTTGTTTGGGTGATGGGATTGCTTTGGCGCATCGCGTAGCAGATTTGTTTCAACCGCGCCCTCCTGTAGCCTATTTTAAAAACTTCGGAACCGCTCAGATCAAATTGCCCGAGTTTGAAATTGAGTTTGTGGGGGCTAGAAAAGAAAGTTATCAGCTGGAAAGTAGAAAACCAGTGGTGGAAATTGGGTCGTTGGTGGACGACCAAAATAGGAGGGATTTTACCATTAATGCATTGGCCATTAGTTTAAACAAGGCCGATTTCGGACAATTAATCGACCCATTTAATGGCATGCAAGCCATCAAAGACAAGATTATTCAGACCCCATTATTGCCCGAACAGACTTTTAGTGACGACCCTCTAAGGATGATGCGTGCTATTCGTTTTGCCACTCAATTGGGGTTTACCATTGTACCTGCCACTTTTGAAGCCATTCAAGGGCAGGCCACACGTATTAAAATTGTTTCTCAAGAAAGAATTACGGATGAACTCAACAAGATAATGGCATGTGCCAAGCCTTCTATTGGATGGGATTTGTTGTACCAGTCGGGCTTATTGGCGTTGATATTTCCTCAAATGGTTGATTTGCAAGGTGCTGAATATATTGATGGAAAGGGGCATAAAGACAATTTCTATCATACCCTACAAGTAATTGACAATATTGCTCAAAACACGGATGATATATGGTTACGTTGGGCGGCATTACTGCATGATATTGGCAAGCCTGCAACCAAACAATTTGAGGAAGGGCACGGTTTTACTTTTCATGGTCATGAAGTAGTTGGTGCAAGAATGGTTCCAAAAATTTTCGCAAAACTGAAACTCCCCCAAAACGACAAAATGAAACTGGTGCAAAAGCTAGTTTTATTGCATCTTAGACCCATTAGCTTAACTAAAGAAAGTATCACCGATAGTGCCATCAGAAGGCTATTATTTGATGCGGGAACCGATATAGACGCTTTGATGATGCTTTGTTCGGCAGATATTACCAGCAAAAACAAATTAAAAGTAAAGCGCTACCTACAGAACTTCGAAATGGTTAAACATCGGATGAAAGCAGTAGAGGAAACTGATCAAATGCGAAACTGGCAGCCGCCCATAACTGGAGAAATGATCATGCAGCATTTTGGGTTGCGTCCAGGTAAAAATGTAGGCATCATTAAAGATGCAATACGTGAAGCAATTTTGGACGGTCTAATTCCTAATGATTATGAGGCTGCTTTTCATTTTATGATACAAAAAGCGGCGGAACTGGATTTGAAAGCAATTGAATAATGGAAAAATTTGTTCTTTCAATTCTTTACTTGTGTAATTTGCATACTTTGCCACCCATAAATATCAAATAAGAGAATGGCTGTTTTAAAATTTAGGATTTATTTGGAAGAAGATGATGCGGTATACAGAGACATTGTGATTAAACATACCCAACATTTTTCTGATTTGCATTTGGCGATTTTGAAATCGTTCGAATTCGATAATAAACACCAAGCTACTTTTTATAGAAGTAACGACCATTGGCAGCGCGGCAGGGAAATTAGTTTTGAGACATATGAAAAAACATATCCTGTGCAACCATTGATGATGGCAGAAACCACTATCGGTTCTGAAATCAGAGATACCAATCAGAAATTTGTGTATGTGTATGATTTTGCTAAAAACTGGACTTTTCTTGTGGAGTTGATCAATGTAAGTAAAGAAGAAAGTAGTAAAACTGTCTATCCATCTGTATCCAGAACTGAAGGAATTGGACCACAACAATATGGAACAAAGAGTCTGTTGGGCGATAAATTTGCAGATATTGAAGAGAAGTACGACCTCACAGAAGCCACAGAAGGGTTTGGTGAAGAAGGCGATGAAGTAGAAAGTGAAGATCCTGACGAAGCAGCAGAATCAGAAGAAGGACAGGACGAAGAAGCTTTTTAATCAAATATTGCATTTCAATAGACACTCAAATATTGCATCAAGCTAAAAAAGTTATCATTGTATGTGGACCAACAGCTGTTGGTAAAACTGCCTTTGCTATAGCGTTAGCCAAAGAAAAAAAAACGGAAATCATTTCCGCAGATTCCAGACAATGCTACCAAGAACTAGGTATTGCAGTGGCCAAACCTTCCCTTACAGAATTGCAAGAAATACCCCATCATTTTATTAATTCTCATTCCATACTGGAGGAGGTAAATGCAGGACTTTTTGAATCGATTGCTTTAGAGAAAACTTTTGAACTCTTTAAAGAAAGAGATGAAATAATTATGGTAGGAGGCACAGGCTTGTATATCAAAGCATTTTGTGAAGGTATGGATGATATGCCCCCAATTGATTTGGTGCTTAGGCAAAGAATCATTGAAAACTATGAGGCAGAAGGATTGGCATGGTTACAAAATGAAGTAGCATTAAAAGATGCGGCATTTTGGGCCATTGCAGAACAAAGAAATCCACAGAGATTAATGCGTGGCTTAGAAGTGATAGAAGCAACCGGGATTTCAATTACAGCGTTTAGGAAGAAGGCTAAAAAAGAAAGACCTTTTGAAGTGATTAAAATAGGATTGGAATTACCACGCGAAATACTAAACGCAAAGATCAATGCAAGGGTAGAACAAATGCTGTTGGATGGATTAATAGAAGAAGCCAAACAATTAATGCCACATCGAAATAACAATGCTTTGCAAACGGTGGGCTATACGGAACTATTCGATTATTTTGATGGAAAAACTTCCGAATCTAAAGCCATTGAACTAATTCAACAACATACCCGACAATATGCAAAAAGGCAGATGACTTGGTTCAAAAAAGATCCACAAATAAATTGGATAAACCTAGAAAATAAGCATTAGTGGTTCCTTAAAACTTAATCCCAAAAGTCATCATCAAAGTTCCCTTGCCTCCAGTTTGTGTAGCATAAGTATTGGCTTTGTCGTTCAACCGATAGGCAAATTGCACGTCATTCTGAAATGCTTGAGCATAGCTAAGGTCGATGAAGAAGCCATGATTACGATAACCCAAACCACCACTTGCTACTATTTTATCCGCTTTTAAATTCTCATCAGCATAGGGGCTTCCATAATAACCTCCTCCCAATCTCACCATCCATACGTTAAACTTTAACTCACCACCAATCCTGACATTAAAATTGTTTTTATAGTAGTCTTTAATCTCATCGTTGACTAAAGTGTAATAGTCAACTAGTGCTTGATTCGAATTGTCATCTGCATGATATCTTGCACCTTTATAATTTACGTATTCAATATCAGCACTCAAAAATGCTCTTTGCTTTCTAGTGTCTTTCACTTCTCTAAAAACATAGCTTGCACTGACTACTGTGCGCAATGGAGTGGTTAAATTGTATTGTCCTTTTCCTGAATTACCACTATTTAATGCGTCGCTGGTTTCAGAAACAATACCCGCATACTTTTCTGTATTGGTAATCATTGAAGATCGAATCTCATCTTTGAAATTGATTAACTGAGGAGTATGAAATGCAATGCCAATTCGCCAATATTCCTTTGGCTTATAAATCATGCCTAGTTTCATTCCAATACCAACCCCGCGTGATGTGTAAGACTCTTTGTATTCAAAACTAGAAAAGTCATTATTTGCACTTGTAGTGGCGTCTTTTTCAGAATAGACTAGATCCCTATGATAATTCATAATTGGGATAACAAAACTTCCACCTACGTATAATTTGTCGTCCATATTTCCAGCAAGTCCAATAGCCACTTCGTGGTAGCCGCCGCTAGTATTTGCATCATAAGATTGATTAGAGCCAGTAGAGATGGGAACCAAACTCTGATAGCCTGTAACAGCACCACCTGCGCCTCTTGTAGTGTCTATCAAATAAGTTCGGAATGCCAATGATGAACCAAAAATATAATTACTCAATGCGGCATTCGTATCTGCTCTATCTCTCACCAATTCTTCTAAATACTTTTCAGAATAAGAACTGTAGTTATTAAAGCCTTTAAATTGAACGTGGTTATTGTAATTGGCTACTTGATTTACAGAAATTGCAAATGCACTACTGGTCCATTTTTTCTTGTAATTTGGTGATGAACTCAAAATGAGCCCACTTGCGCCATAGTTAAATGCTTGCTTGCTTTTACTTGCATCTGTACCACGATAGTTAAATTTATTACTGTTGAATTGCATACCAGCACTTAACATAAATTCGTTTGTTTTGAAAAGACCTAAACCTGCTGGGTTTACATGGTTGGCAGTGATGTCGCCACCCAAAGAGCCCATAACGCCACCAGTTGCTGTATTTCTTCCCGAACCATTTTGTGTAAACCAAGAAGCTCTTAATGCATCTTCAGGTGTTTGTGCAAACAATGAAGTACTGCTGCATAGTATTAGTAGGAGTAAATATTTTTTCATGGATTTTTTATTTGGATGGGATAGGGTAATAGGAATCCATTCATCATGGTTTATGAGTAGATTCCTTGAAAGATATTGTTAGGTTAATTTCTTATCACACGACCGCCACTGCTACTGCTCCCTGTGCTGCTAACTCCGCCACTGTTACCACCTGCAGAACTGCTAGTTGTGGGTGCCGGGGTAGAATAAGTATTGTTAGAACTATTACTTGAAGAATTATTATCGAATGATCTAACAGCCCTATCGTATGAGCCACCATTACTGGTAGCACTTGATGAAGTAAATACCCGTTTTACCAAGTTACTGAAATTGCTACTGTTATTATTTCCTATGATACTTGTTACACCAGTTTTGGGATTGTAAAATTGGTCGCCATTGCTATTGTTATAGTTCTTGTTTTTATAGGCTGTAATGGCACTGCCAGAGGTTGTTCCTGGATTAACTGATTTGCCTCCATAATAAGTGATGATGGTATAACTTGGCCCCCAACCTGAACCCGGACGATACATGCCTTTTCCAAGTGCATAGTTCCAGTTGTTATTATAGTTGTTGTTATAATAGCGATTATTCCAGCCATTATTGTAATAGTTGTAACCATAAAAATCATAACGACTATCGTTCCAATAATTATAATCATCCAATGCATACCAACGAGTATAGTTAGAAACCTTCATACGCAAATAGCGGTCGTCGGTACTACTGATATATTCCTGATACTGCTGTTTTTTCTCCTCGTCTTTTTTAACGTCAACCCGCTCTTCAGAAGGTCTGCCTGGAGAATAATAAACGTCATCCACTGTTTGGATACTCTTATAAGCCGATGAACAGCCTATTGAAAATAAACTGATCCCAAGCAAAGCGAAAAGTAAAGTGTTTTTCATGGTAACAGGTTTGTACAAGTTAGATAATGTGAAGTTACATACATTTGCGGTGTTTGAATAGCTTCTTACCTATGTATGACAAATACTTTGCCACAAAAATGTAAGAACAAGTGTTATTTTTTTAAAGAAATCATAAAAGAATATGGGTAAGGAAATCGCCACAAGGGAACAGGACTATTCACAATGGTATAACGACTTGGTTATCAAAGGAAGTCTTGCTGATTATAGTGCAGTTAGAGGTTGTATGGTTATCAAACCATA
>JANOYH010000260.1:0-9383 GCA_031428775.1 Bacteroidota bacterium | reverse complement strand
TGACTTACAAATGTGCTATTGTAAGTCATCAAAGAAGCCAAAGCCATTACCTCATCTTCATTGACTGCCATACTAAAACGTATGCCACCTTTACAGGGTGTTTTGTGCTGAGAATGTTGCACTCTATAAGCTTCAATCACTTCAATATGTCCATCGTCCATTTTAACTGGAAAACGCATGCTGTAAATACTATTGCAAGCTTTAATTTGTTCTAGCAATCCGTTATCCCAATTAGTGAATTTGGCCGCTTTGTCAAAGCTTCTTTCTACATTTTGAAAGAAACTGTAAGGTTGTGTAGTGGTCATGAGTAATTTATTTTTTTGACTTTACAAATAAGAAACCAATGCATTCCGAGCAAGAATGTTTGGCTTATTTTTTTTCCAATTTCGATAACCTTTTATCTATGCTTGCTACATATAATAATAGTCCAATTATAAGAACAACAACTATGGTCATTACTAAGAAAATTTTTCCATTGCTTCGCATTAAGTCATTACTTGGTTCAGCAACAACAGCGTCTTGCGCAATGGCAACTATTTGAAAAAGTGCAAATACAATTACACCAGTTATTCTTTTAATTCTGTTCATTGTTCAAATGATTTTCGTTCAAGATTTGATACCGGATTTTTAAGGTTGTAATCCACACACCGAGCAAAGTCCACCCTATCACCGCAGGATAAAAAACAGTGCGCATATTGATGTCCATGTCCTTGCCATTTAAACCCGGATTGCCATCGCTACCTTGTCCACCTGGATGCAAAGATTCCGTCAACCTTGGCAAGACCCAAAGAGTTGGAAATAACATAAAAAATGCAAAAACATTATAGACAGCACCTATGCGCATTTTCTTTTCTTCGTCCTGCATACTTCCACGCAAAACAAAATAGGCCAGATAAATTAGTATGGCAATTGCTGCTCCATTCTGTTTGGGATCACCACTCCATGGGCTCCCCCATTGGTAATTGGCCCAAATAGCACCTGTACTGATACCCAATAATGAAAAAATGGTTCCAGTAGTGGCAAAAGCACTGGAGTAAAAATCGTAAATAGGTTTTGGGTTGCGTAGGTATTTAACTGCATATACTACTGATACCAGCAATAAAATCATCATACCAAACCACATGGGAACGTGGAAAAAGAAATTTCTAACAGACTCTTGCATCCGATCATCCAACTTGGGCACTTTCACCAAAAAACCATAGGTACAAGTATATAAGAGAAGAATAACTGCTAAGATTTTCCACCAGGATTGTCGAATCATATGCGTTTAATTTCAGGACTTTCTTTCAAACTAACAAGCGTAAGCGCAAATTTAGGTGAAAGGCAATGAATAAAACTAAAATACACCCTAAAATTAACGAATCTTAAATTGGTGCTCTAGTGGCATATCCTTAACTTTGCCAACTTCTAAAAATTTTCATGCCGTAACATGAAGCGCGCTGCCCTGTAAGGCGGCAGCAACCTAAATGTGGCTATCATTAAATTATCGTAGACACATGAAATTATCACAGTTCAAGTACGACCTTCCTTTAAACCTAATTGCTCAGAACCCAACAAAGAAAAGGGAAGACAGTAGATTGATGGTTGTAGACCGCAAGACAGGTCACATGGAAAACAGGCATTTCCGAGACATCTTAGAGTATTACGACGACAAAGACGTTTTTGTAGTAAACAACACCAAAGTATTTCCGGCAAGAATGTATGGTCGAAAAGAGAAAACGGGTGCTAAGATTGAAGTTTTCTTACTTCGCGAGTTAAACAAACCCAACCGATTATGGGATGTAATTGTTGATCCCGCAAGAAAGATTCGTGTAGGGAACAAACTGTATTTTGGCGAAAATGAAGAATTAGTTGCTGAAGTAATTGACAATACTACCAGTAGAGGCAGAACCATCCGTTTTCTATGGGAAGAGGATGATGAGAGTTTTAAAAAAATGTTGGAATTTTTAGGTGAGACCCCATTGCCAAAATATATCAAGCGCAAGCCTGATGAAGAAGATAAAGAGCGTTATCAAACTGTATATGCAAAACACGAAGGAGCAGTTGCAGCGCCAACAGCAGGATTGCATTTCAGCAAGGAGCTTATTAAACGTTGTGAAATATTAGGTATCCGTTTTGCAGAAGTAACCTTACACACTGGGCTTGGCACCTTCCGACCAATTGAAGTAGAAGATTTGAGCAAACATAAAATGGATGCTGAATACTATCAAATCACTCCAGAAGCTTGTAAAATAGTTAACAAGGCTAAGGAAACTGGCAAACGCATTTGTTCAATAGGCACAACAACCATGCGCGCCATGGAAAGTAGTTTTACTGCTCAGAAATTGTTAAAGCCTAGTGAAGGTTGGACCAATCACTTTATCCACCCACCCTACCATTTTAATGTGGCAGATAGTTTGGTCACCAATTTCCATCTACCTAAAACTAGCTTATTGATCATGACTGCAGCATTTGCAGGATATGACTTAGCTATTGAAGCTTATAAAAAAGCCATCAAAGACAAATACCGTTTCTTTAGTTATGGAGATGCTTTGTTGATTATCTAAATTGAAAGTCAAAAGCTTAAAAAAGGCGACCCATTTATGAGGTCGCTTTTTTTACAAACCGAAAAGTCCGCTGTTTAATAGTTGTAAGGTCTTAGTTCGATATTCACTTGGCACTAACAATGAAATGTTGTGTGGACTACCACCATAACTTACCATCGTAACTGGCACTTCCCTGATGGCATCAAATAATTTCATTAAAACATTGTCCGTTTTAGCTATTTCATTTCCTACAATAGAAACGATGGATTGATTTTTTTCGACCTCCACAAAACCGAACGGTTCTAATTCTTTTACAATTTCTGTCAAAAACAAATCGGAATCAATGGTAACAGAAACGGCCACTTCTGAAGTAGTAATCATATCAATGGATGTACGATATTTTTCAAAGACTTCAAATACTTTGCGCAGAAAACCATAGGCCAACAACATCCGGCTACTCTTGATTTTAATGGCAATGATTCCGTCTTTGGCTGCAACGGCTTTAACGCCCACACTTCCTGCCTCTTTGGTAATGACAGTACCAGGGGCTTCAGGTTGCATAGTGTTCAACAATTTCACAGGTACATTTTCCTGTTGTGCAGGCCAGATACAGGTTGGGTGCAAAATTTTAGCTCCAAAATAGGCCAACTCAGCAGCTTCGTCAAAACTTAACTGCTCAATAGCCATTGTTTTATTGACAATACGAGGATCATTGTTGTGCATGCCGTCAATGTCGGTCCAAATTTCACAAACCGAAGCATGAATAGCTGCT
Source organism: Bacteroidota bacterium (assembly GCA_031428775.1). Lineage (GTDB taxonomy): Bacteria > Bacteroidota > Bacteroidia > Chitinophagales > Chitinophagaceae > Sediminibacterium. The sequence continues at coordinate 6,086 of JANOYH010000260.1, read as the reverse complement.
GCAACCAATGAAGCAGTATAATCACTACCACCCCTTTTTAGGTTATCTACTTCTCCACGAATATTTCTACAGATATATCCTTGTGTGATAAAAATTTTCTTATCCGAATGCGCTGCTAATATGGCCGTTAATTTAGTACGTATCGCCAATAAGTTGGGTTCTTCATTTGCGTCAATGCTCATGAATTCCAATGCAGGCAATAATAAATGATCAATTCCCTGCTCCTCTAAATAAACACAAAATAATTTTGTACTCATTAATTCACCCTGAGCAAGGATATCTTTATTCAACGCCTCACTAAAGGAAATGCGTAGAATAATATTCAAAAATTCAAAATGCTCTGAAACAATGGCGTTTGCTTTAACCCTATTTTCTTCTTTGTTAACTAAGATCAATACAAAACTTCTATAATGAGCTTCAAGCGCATCAATCTTTTGTTTGGCTACAATTCTATCACTTGCTGCTAAACTATTGCTGATCTCTACAAGTGTATTGGTAGTACCACTTAATGCACTCAACACAACAATTTTGGATTCTGCATCTTTTGTAATTAGTTGAGAAACCTGATGCATGCGTTCTGGCTTGCCTACACTAGTTCCTCCGAACTTCATTATTTTCATAATCATCTTTTTATACTTGGTAATTGGGCTTTCCCAAACCCCTAACCAATTTTGAGGTGCAAATGTAATTACTTTTTAATTCTCTACTGACCAAAAGGCTTTTGATTGTTGCAGGTTGCATTGGGGCCTTGATCAATCTTTAAATAGTTACAAAAATAATTGTAAAACCCGTATCGGTATTTCGTTCTATCGCTATGGTTAGCGCCACATTCCAATCCTCCATTAATGACATTTACAACGGTACCAAACCCTATTAAACGGTTACCAGCAATGTCTTTGGGTGTTGGTTCAAATTGCCCTGCCATAATATCATGACAAGAAGGTTTGGGATATTGGTCGCGCACCCAAAACCAGATAGCAGAAGCAAAACAAAGAACAGAATCTTTTAATAAACGATCAGGATCGTCTAATAAAACTTGCTTATTCCCAAAATAAGCTTCGCTGAACTGACCATAATTATAATTCCAACTTAATTGAATAGGTCCTCGGCCGTGATACGACTTACCATCAACCGGCATCCAATTTTTCTTACTCGTATCTGCATAGTCGGTAACCGTATTTTTGGGAAATCCTTTTTCCTGAACGTAGTATAAGCCCCACTGAAAAGTCCCTCCGGGTGCATCATCCCATCCCCCACTTGTTTCGTGTGAGATACTTGCAAGAAAAGCAGCCAGTTCTCTTTTTTGAGTACTGTCATTACCGTCGCCTAAAAAAAGTGGAAACAATTTTGCAGCTGCAACAAATGCATCAAAACTGTAAAAATCACTTTTAGGAACACCGATAAAAAAGGAATCAGGTAATGAAGAGATATGGAATCGATTGGGGAATAAACTATCCCATTGCGTTGCGTTTAAAAATTTTGTCAGATTTGTAACTTGATTGGCTGTGTCTGCAACAATCAAGTCTTCTGACTCGTCATCAATCGTTCCTGCACATGCATTCATGATGCATAAGGCACTAATCAGACTGAACAATAAGAAACATTTTTTCATTTTACTGGTTGAATAATGATAATTCAAATTTAGTGGCCACTTGTTGTAAATCATTTTCTACCGCAGTAACAATTTCCCAACCATCTTTTAAACGAATGGCTTCCATTTCCCTTTCTGGATCGCCTGGAATTAATACTTCACTATGACCGGCTGCAGGGGTAGCATTTCTGAAACGTGTAATCCAGTTATCCATATGTAGTTTAAAATCATCAGCAGAACGAAAAGCATCTACACGCATGGCTCCAAAGAAATGACCGAGACCTTGTCCAGGTTGATTTTCTGGCATAGGAACATAAGCAGGAAATGGCGGCGCCCAAGGTCCATAAGAAGCCCCACTTAACACAGCAGAAAAAATGTCTACGATACTGCCAAGTGCATATCCTTTGTGACTTCCGTGTTCCCTATCAGAACCCAATGGCAACAATGCCCCTGCTTTCTTTAATATATTGGCATCAGTAGATTCATTTCCATCTTTATCTTGTACCCATCCTATTGGGGTATCGCCATTCTTTCTTTGCAATATTTCCAACTTCCCGTTTGCTGCGGTAGTAGTGGCAAAATCAGCCACAAATGCTGGTTGATTACCAGCAGGAATGGCAACAGCTATTGGATTGGTGCCTAACATCCTTTCAATAGAAAAGGTGGGTGCCACCAGTGCCGATGCATTGGTCATGGCAATCCCGATCATATCATGATCCAAAGCCATCATAGCATGATAACCCGCAATCCCAAAATGATTGGAATTTTTCACACTCACCCATCCAGTACCTACTTGCTTTGCTTTATCTATCGCAACCTGCATGGCAAATGGAGCAACAACCAACCCTAGTCCAGCATCACCATCCACCACTGCGGTACTGGGCGTTTCATAAGTCACTTTCACATGAGGCGCAGCATTGATTCTGCCTGCTTCCCATAATCGGACATATCCACTTAAACGAGCAACACCATGGCTATCAATTCCCCTTAAATCAGCTGAAATCAACACTTTAGCAGCAGTAGTAGCCTCGTCTTGTGGACAACCCATTTTAATAAAAACCTTGTAAATAAATTCGTATAATTGATGATAGGTGTAAATTGCCACGCTAACTAATTTTTAATATTTAAGTTGTTACAACATTACTGCAAATTACTATTTTACTCATTAGGATAGTTCATTGTATTTTTGTTTTAAGAATGAAACCTTTATTTAAATATGGTACATAAATTGATATTGATTTTTTGTCTTCTAGGTGATCTCTCGTTATTTGCACAACAGCCAATCGATTCAATATATTCCAATTTTGTATTAAATGAACGTAGAAATAGTTTCCACCAAAATCTCAATAACAAAATCATTACTCAAAACTTAAAAGCTCCATTAGATAGTATCACTGAATCTAATTATAGAGAATCATGCTGGGCCATATCACAATTTTTATTAAGGTCTCATACAATTGAAACAGGATTTAAAAAAATGTTTCAACAATACCAGTCCCTTGACTTTACTACAAAGCGTGCATTTTTAGAAGCTATTTATGCAAGTTATCCTACTGAATATAAAAATGAAATAAGTGAATTATTGTTGCAGGAATCTAGTCCAAAACTTTTTGCCATGCAATCTCTTTATTTGTATAGAATTGACCCGAAAATTAATAACATTCAATTTCTAACCCATCAAATACAAACTCAATTTTCAGCATTTAAGAATGACCAAATGCTGATTACTTTACAAGAGTATATCCTCAATCATTCAAAAAATGTATTACAGAAAACGCCATCAATAAATGTTTTATTTGCTCATCAAAAGAAATTAAACCAAAAAATTATTTACTCCTTTCAAAGATGGAATCGAAACTATCCTGGAATTGCCGCAATTCAAAATGTTGATGGCCATTTTTTACGTGACCAAAAAGGACAAATTTTACTTGTAGAGCAATTGGCACGTGCAGGTTCTAACCTTCCCTATTTTATCACTAATGGAAATTCACCGCAAGGAATTTACCGAATAACTGGGACGGCTATTTCACAAAACCTTTTTATTGGCCCAACCCAAAATCTTCAATTGTTGATGCCTTTTGAAGCAGATGCTGCTTACTGGGATTCAAAATATGATTCTAGTAAAGATGCACAAACGAATTACCTAAATTTATTGCCGAAGGAATGGCAGGGATGGGCTCCTATTAAAGAAGCTTTTCAAGCAGGTCAAATAGGCAGAACTGAAATAATTGCTCACGGCACTACTATTGACCCTAACTATTTTAAGGGGTTGCCTTTTTATCCTTTAACTCCTACTTTAGGATGTTTGTGTGCAAAAGAAATTTGGAATAGTTCAACAGGAAAATTATTAGAAAGTGATCAGTTTTCATTAGCGAGTGGCTTTTTGTCAACGCCAGGAAATACCGGATACTTAATGGTTATCAATATTGACAACCAAACAATGGCAGTTTCAAAAAAAGAAATTGTAGCAATACTTGAAGCATTCGAAAAAAAGATAGATCAGTAAAAAGACCATTCATGTTATCCTACATTTCAAAACTGTATTAACAAGACCAAACTATTCTGGCAGGGTATCGTGCAAAGCAGCTTCTATTGATTTCTTCACCCAAACAATGGTATTGCTCCCAAATCCAGTTGTATGAAATAGTACATTTCCTTTTTTATTAAGCACTACATGTGTGGGATAGGATGTAATGCCATATTGTGAAGCAATATACCTTCCATTGTCTATAATATGGTATTCAAATGGGTTTGATTTTAGGAAATCAGTAATCGAATATTTTTCGTCTAATGCAATAGCAATAAAAACAATATCCTGATTGGTTTTATATTGATTTACCAAGTCATTTAAACCAGGTATTTCCCTTCTGCAAGGCGGACAATTGACAAACCAAAAATTTAACACCACTATTTTCCCTGATGCAACCAATTCCTTAATATTGAATTTATTGCCTTCCATATCCCTTTCATTGAAATTGGTGATCTTGAAGCCTGTTCTGAAAAATTTACTTTCCATAGGTTTGGGCATCCTTTTCTCCTTTTCTAAAATCTGCGCTTCGGTTAAACTAAACATCATGCCTGATTCATTAGGAACAACCCACCTAATTCCAAATTTACCGGTTGCTAAAAGTCGTTTTACAATATCCGCTGGATATACCTGACCACTTGAATCTGTTACGACTATTTTTTCTAAATCAATTCCTTTAGTTTGAGCAGTAGATGGAGGAAGATTTTGAGTAACTGTTCTACTCATCGTTTGTGCAACTATTTGTAATGCACAAAAATAGGTCAAGACAATCAGCATTAATAATCTCATACATTAAATTTAATATTGAAAAACTAATATATAAAATAAATTGTCATTGTTTTGTAGAAATTAGGACCAATTATTTGTAGTAACAGGGAATATTTCCGCTTTCGAAAATCATTTAAACCCTGAAGACCTTTATATACCACATTCTTGAGTTAATTTCGCAGCCATCATCCGGCAGATTTACCGGGCGAAATTTTAGTATTATGAGTCGAAAAGGAAAAGTGATGGTAGCCATGAGTGGCGGTATTGATAGTACCGTTGCGGCCTTAATGCTTCATCATGAGGGTTATGAAGTGGTGGGAATTACGATGAAAACATGGGATTATGCCACAAGTGGTACTAGTACAAAGGAAACAGGCTGTTGCAATATAGATTCCTTCAACGATGCAAGGCAGGCAGCGGTTCACCATGGGTTTCCTCATTTTATATTGGACATTAGAGAAGAATTTGGCGATTTTGTGGTGGAGAATTTTGTAGAAGAATATATTGCTGGTCGCACACCCAACCCTTGCGTGATGTGTAATACCCATATAAAATGGAGGGCTTTATTGAAAAGGGCCAATGCCATGGACTGTGAATTTATTGCTACAGGACACTATGCGGAAATTCGCAAACACGATAATGACCGTTTTGTGATTAGTAAGGGATTGGATGAAACCAAGGACCAGAGCTATGTACTTTGGGGATTGCAACAAGACTTATTGAGTAGGACCATGTTGCCGTTGGGAGGTTATAGAAAATCAGCTATTCGTCAAATGGCGATCGACCTAGGCTATCCCGAATTGGCTAAAAAAAGTGAGAGTTACGAAATTTGTTTTGTTCCTGACAATGACTATAGGGGCTTTTTGAAAAGAAATGTAGCTGGACTAGAAGAACGCGTGAATGGTGGTTGGTTTGTAGACAAAACTGGAAAAAAATTAGGCCAACATAGAGGCTATCCTTTCTATACCATTGGACAAAGAAAAGGATTAGAAATAGCCATGGGCCGACCCATCTATGTAACAGCAATTGACCCTGATACAAATACGGTTGTATTGGGCGATGAAGTTGATTTAGAGCAGAATGATTTGATGATTGGCAAAATGAACTGGATTAAATATGCTGGCATTGAAGACGGCATGGAAGCAATTACAAAAATTAGGTATAAAGACACTGGTGCTATTAGTAACCTATACAATGAAC
>JANOYH010000259.1:0-9721 GCA_031428775.1 Bacteroidota bacterium | reverse complement strand
GCTCTTTGATTAAATCAAACCTTACCACTTCTTCCGTTACACAATGTTCTACTTGAATACGGGCATTCATTTCCATGAAAAAAAAGTTACGGTGCTTATCCACCAAAAACTCTATGGTACCCACACTTTCATAATTAATAGCTGATGCTGCTTTTATAGCCGCTTCACCCATTTTATGACGCAATTCAGGTGTCATAAAAGGAGAAGGAGATTCTTCTACCAGTTTTTGGTGACGCCTTTGAATGGAGCAGTCGCGCTCACTCAAATGACAAACATTTCCATACTGGTCGCCTGCCACCTGAATTTCAATATGCCTTGGTTCTTCCACGAATTTCTCCATGTAGATGCCGTCATTTTTAAAAGAAGCCGCAGCTTCCATTTTTGCAGTGGTATATGCTTTTTCAATTTCTGATTCATTACAAACAACACGCATTCCTTTTCCACCACCACCTGCAGTTGCTTTTAAAATAACAGGGTAACCTACTACTTTGGCTAATTCCTTTGCTTCTTCAATACTTTCTAACAAACCCTCTCCTCCGGGAACAACTGGAACACCTGCTTTTATCATGGTTTCTTTTGCAGAGATCTTATCGCCCATGCGATTGATCATATCGGGAGTTGGTCCTATGAATTTTATTCCGTGATCTGCACAGATTTGTGAGAACTTGGCATTTTCAGCTAAAAAACCATAACCTGGATGCACTGCATCAGCATTGGTAATTTCAGCCGCAGCCATAATGTGGGGAATATTCAAATAAGACTCGGAGCTCTGTGGCTTTCCTATACAAACTGCTTCGTCTGCAAATTTAACGTGCAAACTATCTTTGTCGGCGGTTGAATAAACAGCCACCGTTTTGATACCCATTTCCCTACAAGTTCGAATAACACGTAAGGCAATCTCACCGCGGTTGGCAATCAATATTTTTTTAAACATGGATTCATTTTGATGAAGAAAAAAGCAATCGCTTCTAATTATGCGGGGTCAACCAAAAACAATGGTTGATCATATTCTACCGGACTGGCGTCGTCCACTAAAATCTTCACTATTGTACCACTTATTTCACTTTCAATTTCATTGAACAACTTCATGGCTTCAATGATACACACCACTTTACCAGGTGCAACCTCAGTGCCTATTTCAGCAAAAATGGGTTTATCTGGAGATGGCCTGTTATAAAAGGTTCCAATCATGGGACTCTTTATAGTAATCAAATTGTCTGCTTTAGGTGCTTCTGTTGCAACTGGCGCTGCTGAAGCAGACATTGCAACAGCAGGTGCTGATGCTGGAGCTGTTGTGTATATTTGGTGGCTCGGCGCCGCCACAGTAACTACTTGCTCTTCTTTTTGCTTGATGGTAACCTTACCATCTTTGTCTTCTATACTGATTTCGCCAATATTGCTCTTATTGATTATTTTGATCAATTCGTGAATTTGCTTTAAGTCCATAAACTCAGGTTTTTGATGAAAAAACGGTCGATTTGGGTCAAATCGAGTGGAAAAGTAGCCATTTTTTAATAAAACAGACTATTTTCTATTCTTTAACTCTTTCTACGTATTCGCCCGACTTAGTATTGATTCTAATCAGCTCCCCATCTTCCACAAACAATGGAACCATTACAGTTGCACCAGTTTCTACTGTGGCAGCTTTTAGTGCTCTTGTAGCGGTGTCTCCTCTAAGACCTGGTTCACAATAAGTAATTTTAACCACTATTTTCTCTGGTAATTCAGCACCAATGGGCATTTCAGTCTCAGTATTGATGAAAACAAAAACTTCAGAACCATCTTTTAAAAACTGAGGCGCATCTATCATTTCTTCAGCAAGTGCAATCTGCTCAAAGGTTTCATTATTCATTAAGTTAAAGCCGCTTTCGTCCTTGTATAAGTACTGAAAAGCCTTTTTTTCTACTCTAACAGGGAAAACGGTCTCTCCGCTATTCCATGTTTTTTCTATAGAGCGTTTGTTATCAACTCCTTTCAATTTGGCCCAAACCTTTGCTGCTGCACGGGCTGTCTTGTTTTCTCCAAATTCCACTACTGAATAGAGACTTCCGTCCAATTTCAGTATCATTCCTCGGCTGATGTCGGCTGTATTTGCCATAATTTTTAATTTTTATTCTTGTTGAAACAGGCGCAAAAGTAAGGATTGGGAGCCAAAAACAAGCATGCATTTCACAATTAAAAAACTATTGCATCCCCTTTAGGCAACATTTTTTCAAAACACAGTATCTCTTATTTAACAAAACAGTTGAATATGAAAAAAATTATACGCCTCATCCCCCTACTAATAATGATCGCTTTTTCTAGCAATGTATTTGCTAATAAAGTAATTGTAAAAGGCATTATCACAGACGCCAATAAAAAGCCAATTGAAAACAAAACAGTAAAGATCTCTACTGATAGTTTGCACACGGGGGCAGGTTGTATGATTACACATACTGTGAAGACCAACCCTAATGGCTATTATACAGATACCCTAAATTGTAATGGCGATATTAGGATGTTGAAAATAATTGTAGAGAATTGCAATGGCAGCGTTTTGATCAATGACCCACAAGTGCCTTCAAGCAATCTTGTTGAGAGTAATTTTATTATTTGTATTGCAACTACACCAGCTCCTATTCCAACTACTTGTAAGGCTTATTTTAGCTATTCTGTTAAAGACAGTACGGTTTATTTCAATAGTGAAAAATCAGTAAGTAATAATGCTACAGATAGTATCAGTAGTAGAACTTGGTACTTTTATGAAACACCAGGTTCTAATACTAATGCACAATCTGTTAATGCAGTAAATCCAACTATAAAATTTCCAAAACCTGGCACCTATCTAGTTCATTTAATCATCAAAACTAAAAGTGGTTGTCAGCATACTTTTACAGACACTGTTGTGATAAAGCCACCTACAATTGCCACAGGATGCAAAGCAGTTTTTGGAGCAACCATTCAAGGCAACAATGCAAAATTCAATAGCAATGAATCAAAGACTATTCAGGGTGATTCCATTATTAGTCGCATTTGGTCATTCGGCGACAGCAGCAGCTTCCTTTCAGGTAACCGCCTTGATCCTTCTCATGAGTATAAAAGAGCAGGCACCTTTCAGGTTTGTCTAACTATCAAAACAAAGCATGGCTGCGAAAACAAATACTGTTTAACCCTTACCATTAAGGAAAGTGTCCCCCCTATTCCAACCAACTGCAGGGCTTATTTCAGCTTTAGTGTAAAAGATAGTACGGCTAGTTTCAACAGTGAAAAATCTGTAGCAAGTTCTTCGGCGGATAGTATTGTTAGTCGCACTTGGTACTTCCTAAATTATTCAGGCACAACCAATACTGGTACAACTAATGCCCTAAATCCAAGTTTTAAGTTTCCAAAACCTGGAACATACCAAGTGTACTTGGTGATAAAAACCAAAAAAGGTTGTGAAAGCAAATACACAGATTCTGTAACCATCAAGCCTCCTACCATTTCTATACCTCCAACTAATTGCAAGGCATTTTTTCAATACAAAATAGAAAACCAAACCGTATATTTTAATAGTAAAGAATCTAGTGCACCTGCTTTAGGCGATAGTATCATCAGCAGAATTTGGATCTATGGTGATGGTAGTACAGCGGAAACTGGAAACCGACTTGACCCTAAACATGTCTATCAAAAAGGAGGTGTTTATAACGCAATACTCTATATCAAAACAAAAATGGGATGTGAAAGTCGTTATGCAATTAATCTACAAGTATCAAACCCACCTTGTGCTATACAAGTTCAATTTAATACAGAAAGAATTGGGCCGAAGAAGGTTAGATTTAATAGTAGTTTAATCGGTTCATCAAACGATAGCATTGTTCAAAGAACTTGGAAATTTGGCGACAATACAACACTCACAGGTAATCAAATGAGTCCGGTTAAAGAATATCCCATACAAGGTGTTTATACTGCTTGTTTGAAAATAAAAACGTCAAATGGTTGTGAAGCTGATTTTTGCAAGCAAGTAGTGGTACAAGACACGGTGAGTCTGCCACCAACCATTAACGATTATATTAGAATAGTGAGCATCAATCCCAACCCAGTGCAATTCAGGATGATGTTGACAGTTTGGAGTAGAAACAATCAAACAGATGTAGAAATTGCCGTTTTTGATATCTATGGATTAATGAAATTGAGTTTAAAAAAACAACTGATACAAGGCAATAATATAATGGAAATTGCCACTGAACAACTTCCTAAAGGCCCCTACTATTTGAAAGTGAGTACCAAAAATAGTAAAGAGAGCAGGGTCTTTTACAAACTCTAACCTGACAACAATGTCAACGTTTGCGTAAAAAACATAAAGTTTACCGTTAAGTCTATTACGACTTAACGGTTTTCACCTATTTTTGCCGCAAATTTTAATACAGCCATGGCAGTTTTAGTAAATAAACAGTCGAAGATCATTGTTCAGGGTTTTACAGGTACGGAAGGAACATTCCATGCCACCCAAATGATTGAATACGGTACCAATGTAGTTGGCGGCGTTACACCTGGTAAAGGTGGCAGCACTCATTTGGACAAGCCGGTTTTTAATACCGTTGCCGAAGCTGTAAAACAGACAGGCGCTAATGTAAGTATCATATTTGTGCCTCCTGCATTTGCTGCAGACGCCATTATGGAGTCGGCAGAAGCTGGTATTGCTCTTGTGGTTTGTATCACGGAAGGCATTCCTGTTCAGGATATGGTGAATGTAAAAAGCTATTTACAAGGAACAAATACCCGTTTAATTGGGCCAAACTGTCCGGGTGTAATCACAGCCGACGAAGCTAAAGTTGGTATCATGCCAGGTTTTATTTTCAAAGCAGGACGCATTGGTATCGTATCAAAAAGTGGTACCCTAACTTACGAAGCTGCTGATCAAGTAGTGAAAGCAGGTTTAGGAATTAGTACGGCCATTGGAATTGGTGGAGACCCCATCATTGGAACTCCAACCAAAGATGCGGTTGAATTGTTGATGAACGATCCAGAAACCGACGGTATCATCATGATCGGTGAGATTGGTGGTAGCATGGAAGCCGACGCAGCTCGTTGGATCAAAGAGAATAAAACCAAACCTGTTGTAGGATTCATAGCTGGTCAAACTGCCCCTCCTGGCCGCCGTATGGGCCATGCAGGCGCCATCATTGGCGGAGCTGAAGATACTGCAGAAGCTAAGATGAAGATTATGGCTGAGTGTGGTATTGAGGTTGTGGCTAGTCCGGCTGATATTGGCAAAACCATGGCTGCAGCCATAGCTGCCTTGAATAAATAATTTATTGAGGTTATCCTTTTTGCATGGATGTTTTTGTTTGAGTGAAGCGCAAAGAAGGAACTTCTTTAATACATAATCCCGTCCCGAGTACTCGGTACGGGATTTTTTTTGCCCTACCGATAAGAAAATGTTAATGGGTACTTTCGTTTGTGTAATTGGGTGTTGATTTGCATCAATATAATCAATGCACGTAAAATAGCTTTTATGCTGATGAAAAAAATCTTGTTGACTTGGATAGTTGTTTTTTTAAGTTTGGCTGTATCGGCACAATCGAATGAGACATTAATAGAAAATAAATGGAATGAGGTTGATAGCCTATTGAAAATACAATTGACAAAATCAGCTCTAACAAAAATAGACGAGATCCAAGCTTTAGTAGATAAGAAAGCGAATGCAGTTCAAGAAATCAGAATCTTGACCTATCGAATGCTATTAGAGGGAAGGATTACAGAAATGAATATGAATAGCAGGATTAAAGATTTGGATTCAATCTTAAACAAATGCAAGGACACTGTAATCCGGTCTTTTTACCATACGCTAATTGCCAAACAATATTTGCAATATTTAAATGAACTAGGTTATAAGGTTTATGGAAATACACAACTGAAGGATAAGAAAACTGAATCAATTGAAACTTGGCATATAAACGATTTTAACGAAGCTATCACTGACCATTTTCTTGCAGCACTTGCACCAACGCAATTGCTACAAAATACTTTTCTAGAACCTTATGATATACTCATTAAAAAAGGAAATGCCCGCTTTTTAAGGCCAACCCTTTACGACTTATTGACTCATGAAGCCCTACAATATTTTAAAACACAAGTAGGTAGAATCAATCAACCGATTGAACCTTTTACCATCAAAGACCCTGCAGCATTTGCTGGATATCAAACATTCACAAAAGCAAATTTTCAAACTACAGATAGTAGCTCACACCTTTGGATCTGTTTACAACTTTACCAAAGGTTAGAACAATTTCATTTGAAAGGCCAAGATAAATCGGCGTTGATTGAAGTGGATGTTGACAGAATTGAATGGGTTTATTCATTAGGTAATAAAGCAAAAAAAGACAAAAGCTATCGCGAAGCATTACAAGCTATTTCCAACGATTTTGCAACCAATTCTTATATTTCTAAGGCATGGTATTCGCTAGCCAATCAATTAGTAGTAGAAGCAAAAAGTTATCATCCAAAAAATGATAGTATGCAGCGATGGAAATATGTAGAAGCGAAAATAATTATTGATAAAGTTGACCTGCAATTTGGAAGCGACTATCCCTATAAATACAGAATGAATGAATTGTTGATTTACATCAAAGAAGTAACTATTAATAGCATCACAGAAAAAGTCACTGTTCCTCAAAAACCATTTAGGGTGTTATTGAATTATCGGAATATTGATACGGTATTTATGAAGCTCGTAAAGCTTGATGAAGAATCTGAATTAAAATTTCAACTTGAAACTAAAGACCGATATCCCCCAAGAAACAATCTAAAAATAATAAATAGTGCAAAAGCGTACAAGGTTTTCGAACAAATTTTACCAGCAACCAACGATTATCAACCACATAATATTGAATTAAAAATAGATGGTTTACCTTTTGGGTATTATGCCTTGCTCTGTTCTTCAAACAAGGATTTTTTAGAAACACAATATCCAATTTTTTATCAAAAGTTTCAGGTTACCAATATTAGTTATGTACAGAATAAACATGAGTTTTTTGTATTGGACAGAAGTACAGGAATGCCACTAGAAAAAGCGGAGGTACGCATTTTGAAACAAGACCCAGTACCCAAAAAAGAGTGGCTTCCTTTTGCAACTAAATTAACAGATCAACACGGATATTTCAACATTTCAAATATTAATAAATATGCCTATTATAGTGTAATTATCAAACACGGCAAAGACTTGTACTATGCTAATCACGAATATTATTTTAGTGAACCGAAACAACAGCCTGATACGGATTCAAGCAAATTTGAACTAGAACAAAAACAAACCTTTTTCTTTACAGACCGGGGTATATATCGACCAGGACAAAATCTATTTTTTAAAGGAATTGTCTTCTCAAAAGATTTTAATTCTAAAAAGAGTAAACTAATTGCAACAGATACAGCAATGATTTATTTGAAAGACGCAAACTATACTACGATTGATTCCTTGAAACTAGTATCGAATGATTACGGGTCTTTTCAAGGCCAATTTAGAATACCAGAGAATCGATTAGCGGGTTCCTTTTTTCTGACAACAAAAGACAGAGGTGCTGTACGATTTCAAGTGGAACAATATAAACGCCCAACCTTTAAGGTACAGTTTGAAAAAAACAAAGGCATCTGGCAGTTGAACGATAGTATTACTGTAATCGGAAATGTCAAAGCTTTTGCGGGGAATAAACTAACTAATGCGAAAATCAGTTATCAGATTCAACGAAAAATAAGGTCATACTATATCAATTATGGATACTATCGTTTTATTTATTCTAATCCTGCAGAAATAGCTTTTGGAGAAATCAAGTCGGATAGTGTGGGTAATTTCTATATCCGCTTTAAAGCTAGTGCAGATGAAGCGCAGGACTCTTTATCTAACCTCATTTATGATTTTTCAATCACTGCAACAGTAACGGATGGAAGTGGTGAAACAAGAATTGGGCGAACACAAATTTCCTGTGGATCTATTGACAGAACACTAGAAGTATCTACAAATGAAACTAGCTTATCTGATAGCGTACAAAAAATATCCGTACAAACCAAAAACCTCAGCAATGTGGCAGTTCATTCAATAGTGAAAATCAAAATCAGTGCGTTGGTTAGTGAGAATCGATTATTCAGAAAACGATATTGGGAAAAACCCGATGTAAGGTTAATGGACAAGCAAGAATTTTGGAAATATTTTCCTTCAGATGAATATGAAAATGAATTAGATTATACCAGTTGGCCCAAAGGAAAAGTCGTGTTAGATAGTAGTATTGACACTCGGGATAGTGAATTACTCATTTTAAAAGCAGGCAGATTATCTCCTGGCTATTATTGCTTAGAATCTTCTACGAAAGATAGTAAAGGAAAAGTCATACTATCAACCGATTTTTTTAAAATAATTAGTGAAACGGATGCAAGTTATTTAACGGCTTCAATTCAATTAAACCATTTAGAAAATGAAGTTGTAGAGCCAACTCAAAGTACACATATCAGCATGGCTATTGCAGTAAAAAAAGTATTCATGATCAGCAATATCCAACGACCCAATCAGTCTGCCATCTATCAATTTGAGACTCTTGCAAAAGGAATAAACAAATTAAACTTTACAGCTACCGAGTCAGATCGGGGCAATGTGTATATTGATCAGGTATTTGTCTACGACAATCGTGTTTATCTGAGACAACATGAAATCAATATTCCATGGACTAACAAATCATTACAACTAACTTATTCATCGTATCGAGATCAAACAGAACCCGGTGCTCCAGAAAAATGGACCATCCAAGTTTCGGGAGAAAAAGGGAAGCAAGTAACTACTGAAATGCTTAGTTCAATGTATGATGCTTCATTAGATGAATTGAATGATTTTAATTGGGACTTTCCAAATCTTTGGCCACATTCAGATAACCAATCTAATTGGGAAAGTTATACATCCTTTTCTTCTGCATATAGTAATCAAAATTCAATAGAACGGAAAACTATCCGTTATGCTATTAATTATGCAGACGCACTCAGTTTCGGTATTAAAAATATATACCAAGTATACAGGACCAATGTGGGGGCTGCAGCGATGCATGATATGGATAATAGCAAAGCAGAAAAATCGATGGCATATTCTTCTTTGTCCAATTCTAAAGAGAATATTCAAATTAGAGGGAAGGGACAACAGTCGAGAGAAAGCGATGATGGTATAGCAGAGGAAGTTTCAAGAGCTGATGAAACCATTGAATCAACATCAGAAGTGGTCATCAGAAAGAATTTTTCTGAAACTGCTTTTTTCTTCCCTCAACTATATGCAGATTCATTGGGTAATTATCAATTTAGTTTTACCATGCCCGATGCCGTTACCAAATGGAAATGGCAGAGCTATGCCCATAGCAAAGATTTGGCAACAGGTTTTCAGGTTGCAGAAATACAAACACAGAAAACACTAATGCTTCAAACCAATGCCCCAAGGTTTATGCGTGAAGGAGATAAGTTAGCATTCAGTACGCGTATTTCAAATATTAGTAAAGCTGAGTTAACGGGTCAAATCACCCTCCAACTCATCGACCCAGAAACAGGCAGTTCTGTGGATGGTTGGTTTCGAAATATTTTCCCTACACAGTATTTCACTGTTGGAGCTGGACAAAATAGCGCTGTTAAATTTCCGATTCAAATACCCTTCAGTTACAACAAACCACTTACATGGAGGGTGGTTGCGAAATCAGGTAACTATAGCGACGGAGAAGAAAATAGTTTGCCCATTTTG
>JANOYH010000258.1:0-33850 GCA_031428775.1 Bacteroidota bacterium | reverse complement strand
CATTGTTGTTGGACCCGCATCATACGGTCCTTTTGTTCTTGTACCTACATACCTGAAAGATGGCATCAGGGTTAAATTTTTAGTAGGCTGGAGTGTAAATACCGTATTCAAAATAAAGTTGGGTCGGCGATAGAGATTTTTTGTCTTTACTCCCATACTTTCACCTTCACCATCCACATAAGTTGCATTGAAGACCCAATTCCCCAACTTCCCCAATTGGATTTGACTTTCTAATTCAAATCCATAGTCGTGCTGCTCATCTCTATTGATGTATTGACTACTAAATGTTGTTGGATGGGTATAAAATATAATCAAGTCTTTGATATCTCTTTTAAATCCTGCCACACGTAGTCTACTCTTATTGGTTTTATTATTTAATGAAAATCCAAATTCATAGTTAACTGATTTTTCTGGTTGCAATCCTTTATTTCCATACTCGCTATACAATTGATATAGAGAAGGGATTTTATATGCCGACGAAATATTTACAAATAATTTGAATTGCTGGTTAATTTGGTAAGAAGGATTAAAACTAAAAGTATTATTGTTTCCATAAATACTATGTTGATTGACCCTAATACCTGCCTCCACATCAAAGCCTCCAATGGCTTTCCATAAAATTGAATTATACCAAGAAAAATTAGTTGCTTTTGCACTATCTCCTAATGCCGTTTGATAAGGCCCAAAAGAACTAATGCTCAAGTATTTTTGACTTGTTTGTTGAAACATCATTTGCAATCCAGATACCAATACCAGCTTTTTGTTCAGGTTGAAATTGCCAAATAGCTCTGTGGTAGCTGTATTCCCATTGTATTCACCTTTTGAATATTTTGAAAACCCTCCAACATGCGTACTATCATCTGTATAAATTCTTCCTGCATTTAAAAAGCTTTGTGTTAAATGCAACTGCATAGAAGCGACTGAATAGGATAAATCAATATGATGAATTTTGTTTTTATTTTCAAAAACATTGTCTTTATCGTCTTTAAAAGCACCCGCATCTGTACCACCTGTATATTTTAAAAAATTACTAGAAGCTTTTAGCGATAATTGCTCATTGAATTGATAACCCAAGCCTACTTGAAAATTATTTTGTTGAAAATTGTCTTTGTCGAAGTCTTTATTTCCCGTACTATCGTGGGCCGTAGAAAATCCATTACTATTGGTAAAATCGAAACCTAAGCGATAACTGAATTTCTTGACGCTACCATTAACACCAACATTACCACGCAAAGTATTGAAACTACCATAGCTCAATAACCCATTCAAATTAGCGGTATTCTTACCCGGCTTTTTTGTGATGATATTGATCACGCCTGCAACGGCATCACTACCCCAAAGGGTACTCTGTGCACCTTTCAAAATTTCTACCCTTTCAACCATGCCTAATGAAATCATGTTTAGGTCGAATGTGTTGTTAATCTGTGATGGATCATTCATGGGTACGCCATCCACCAAGATTAGTGTATTCCCCAATCCAGCGCCACGCAAATAAACATCTGGGTTAGTACCCAAATTGTTGCTGGCTCCATTTACAAATACACCTGCTTGATAGTTGATAATCTCTGATAAATTTTTACCGGCATTTCTTTGCAAGGTTTCTTGGTTAATTAAACTAACCATTTTACCAGTACTGCTTTGCTTTTGTTGCAATCTGTTTGCAGTTACAATTACTTCGTCTAACTGTTTTGTGTTAGAACTGTCTTGTGCATAAAGTTGACTACTGACCATTGCAGCAGCCAACACAAAAATTTTGCTTTTCATTTGAAAAGAATTTAAGGTGGCCGCTTTCAGAAATGAATAAAGAAGGAAACATAAATGTCTTACGACCCTTATATCTCATGCCTTTCACCCGAAAGCTGAAAATTGTTATTAGGCTGCGGCAGGTCTTCTGACTTACTCCGTTATTCATTGCCTTCCCGTTCCTTGTAAAGGTAACAGTGGCGTGTAGTTTGAATAATCTACAAGGAGCTTACAGCTACGGGGATAGCTCCGGATTTACACCGGATTCCCTTTTAATCCTTTGTTTGTATTAACAAACGCTGGAACCGAATCCGCGGCAAATGTAGTTTTAATCAATGTAGATTGCAAAAGCTTTTTTTAAAAACAAATCTTAACTTTAAATTCATTCATAATAAAATACAATGAAACCTACAATCACTATTTTGTATTGTCCAAAATGTAATTGGTTATTAAGAGCCGCCTATATGGCACAGGAATTTTTGACTACTTTTTTAGAGGATATATCCTCCGTAACTTTAAAACCAAGTGAAACAAGCGGACAGTTTTCCATATATATCAACGAGACTCAAGTATTCGATAGAAAATTACACGGAGGATTTCCAGAAATTACTTTTCTAAAACAGTTGATCAGAGATCAGGTAAACCCAGAAAAAAATTTGGGCCATTCTGATAAGAAAAAATCACTCGAGTCATGATGATTGGGTTGGTACTTTGCGGAGGGCAGAGTAGCAGGATGGGGGCCGACAAAGGTTTGCTCAACTTAGAAAATAGGAGTTGGGTTGAATGGGCATTGAAAAAATGCAAAGCAGTTCATTTGGAAACTTTTATTTCCATTAGAATGGAACAAATGAACAGTTATAAGCACTTTTTTTCTATTGAACATTTCATACAAGACAATGAAAGCTTGGGATATCATGGACCCTTATTAGGAATTATGTCGGCTCACAAGGCTTTTCCAACAAAAGACTTATTAGTTTTGGCTTGTGATATGATTGAAATGAAAGAAGCTACGTTAATAGCACTCTTGCAAATGCAAGTTTCAAACCCTTCCTACCAAGCCTATTGTTTTATGAATCAAGGCAATCTGGAACCTCTTGCAGCCATTTATACCGCTAGTGGCTTATCCAAAATACAGGATCTATTTCTGTTGAAGGATTTAGCAAAACATAGCATGAAATATGTTTTAAGTGTATTGAAAACATGTTGCATTCCTATTAATCCAACACAGCAAAGTTCTTTTCATAACTTCAATACGTCTACAGACTTATTCAACTTGTAATCCGAGTTGTAATCTTCCCACCAAAAGAAAATCGGTCTTGGGTGCTTCGCATAGAGGGCAACAATAATCAATAGGCAAATCTTCAAATGGAAATATTTTTGCCGACTCACTCATTTCATTTTCATCGTACACAGATAGACAGTGTTGGCACTGGTGTACATAAGTTACTTCCTTGATTTTGGGAGTAATTTCAATTGGCTTCTTTACTGTCACCACATTTGCATTGGATAATTGGTGCGAATAAAAAGAGAAAATAGCCCTTCTCAATTGTTCACCTAATAAAAACTTTGGATTCCCCATACTATAAACAAATCCAGTTCTTTCATTTGGATTAAAATCTTTTGCACACAAAATGTCATACACGTTAAAAAGGGAATATTTACCAATACGGAGAATTGTTCTTCTTCTCACAAGAATACTACTAAATACTTCTGTTTTTTTCTTGGTTTTGATGCCAATACAAATTCCATAAGTACGCATATCTTCTAGGTGCAGGTTTTTTAGCAAGTAATATTTTAAAGCAAGTGCTTCCTTACAAGCGTCTTCAACTTGAAAATTCAATTCATTGGCTGCGTGCCTTACATTGATCTTATGTTTTGCCAACAAAGCATTCCATGAGGGGCGATCCTTTTCCTCAATACTTTTCACCATCAACGTTTTCCAAGGAGTTGCACAAATCTGTCCCAGTTTGGTTTTTAAACTCAAGTGGCAAAGGTCTTTTAAGAATTCAATGCTAAACATTTCATCTCTTCTGTAAATACCTAGCCAATATTTATCATAGTATTTATTCAACCCTTCATAATAAGGAAGATTAAAAGCAGGTAGTTTTGCAGGAAAAGCTGCTTTCTGGGTGTTGAAATTTTCTTTTCCCAATAATTCAAAAAGCGCATTACCATTTGCAGTGGCTTGGTCATAAAACAATTCTTTATTTTCAAAAATCAGTCGCTCTATTTGTTTTGAAACCTTTGCCACGTCATTGGTGTACACCAATTCTTCCCATTCAAAAATGGTATTTGTTTTAGGGAATCTGATAAACAAATACCAGAAATGACTTGAGCCAGGAGCAGCCACCCAATTGATATTACCCGTTAACAATGGCGTAAAACTTTGGTTACTATCAGAGATATTAATTTTAAGTTTTGGTTCATAATCTAAAAGGTCGAATATGTCTTTATATACACCTTCGCTTAACCAAGTATTATTGATAAACACTTCTTCAGCTGGATACGAACTCATTACATTGGGATAGTTATCCGCATCTACTTCATAAGCAATATTCAGCGCAGCTAGTGCCGTAATTAAACGCAATTCCAATTCAATATCTACTTCCAAAAATAATTGCTGCCTAAGCCCGAAACTTACTTCCTTAATAAAACATTGTTCTGCAGCAGCCAATATATTCAGCAATTCGCCCGGCGATATAATACCACCCCTGAAATTGATTTTAATGATTTTTGTATAACTCATATCAATACCTCCTGATTAATAGTTACCGTTTCTTTTTCTAAAATCAATTTCACTTCTGCCCTACAACTACCACAGCCCATGCCTGCTCCAGACAGTTGACACAGTTGTACCAAATCGTTACATCCCTCTTTTATTTTATTGGTAATATTTCCTTCTCCAACACCCGCACAACTACATACTAACTTACCAATAACAGGTTCTGCTTTTTTCCCTGTACGTAATAATTGAAGTCGCTTTTCACTCAGCTCTACTTTGTTTTGTATCAGGTCTTTAAATTCCAGAAACTCACTCTTATCGCCAATCAAAATAGCGCCTACTAAACGGTCGTTATGTATGATACATTTTTTATAGTACCGCTTAGCCTTGTCAATAAAAACAACTTCTTCATAAGTAGCATCATCCGGACATTCTGCCAATCCTAATGAACAGAGGTCGGTTCCGTGCATCTTCAAAATATTCATCAACAAAGAGCCTTCATAATAGGTGGAGATATTGCCACTTAAATAGCCTGCAACAATTGCTGCTTGTTGTTCTGCAGCTGCAGTAATGCCGTATAAAAAACCTTTAAACTCTGCAATTTCTCCAATAGCAAAAATGTCTGGGTCATTTGTTTGTAAGTATTCATTGACCACTACGCCACGCTTATGTTCTATACCAATGCCCTTAACCAATTCAATATTCGGCACAGTTCCAATAGCAATGACAATTGCCTGGCACTTGATTTCAATGCCGCTTTTCAAACGAAGACCTTCCACAGATTTTTCACCCATGATCCTTTCCATTTCATCGTTATAGTAGATGTCAACGCCTTTGTTCAGTAACTCTTCGTGTAATAGCTGGCTACCCAACGGATCAAGTTGCCTGTCCATTAATCTTGAAATCCTTTGAATGATCACTACTTCTATTTCCACTTCGCGCAAAGAGGCCGCCAGTTCTATTCCTAATAATCCTCCACCTACAATCACTACTTTACCATTCTCGGGACTAACATAATTTTTAAATAAGTCGGCATCCATCCTACTACGCATCGTAAATATTCCATTTAGTGTGGGAATATCTTTTAACATGGCAGCCCTGCTACCTGTTGCCATTAGTAGCAGGTCATAAGTATGCCGCTCTCCATTGCTATCTGTTACTGTTTTATTTTCACGGTCAATACTATCAATACTAATGCCCCTTTTTAATTGAATGCGATACGCTTTTTCTTCTGCCTCCGTCATCTTTACCAAATGATCCCATGGAAGTGAGCCAGTGATATAATCAGGCAATAATACCCGATTATAAAAGGGACTATGTTCCTTACTAAATACCACTATTTCATCAGTAGTATTTACTGCTCGATAACTTTTTACAAAGCCACAAGCGCCTGCCCCTGCACCTATTACTACAATTTTCTGTTGCTTTTTTACATAAGCAAATACCTGTACTGCCGAATATTTAAAATCTGGTTCTTTACTTTTAGGGTCTACCAAATTATTGGTCAAATTATTTGCCCTATTCAAATCGCTATTCAATATTTTTCCCCAATGCATGGGAAGAAAAACTACCCCTTTTTTAATAGTAGCACTAACCTTTGCCTTTACCCGTACTTCTCCTCTACCATTACTCACTAAAACAATTTGTTCATCAAGAATACCTCTGATGGAGGCATCGTCTGGATGAATTTCTAAAAACGAGGTTGCTTGGTGTTGTTTGAGCTTATTTACCTTACCAGTTTTGCTCATGGTATGCCATTGATCACGGATTCTTCCTGTAGTCAATATCAAAGGATGTTCGGGTGTCAGTGCTTCACTTTGGTTTTGATCAGGCACTGCATGCAAGTTGGCTTTTTGAGATGGGGTATAGAATTTTTTATCGCTAAAAAGTCGGGCTGTACCTGCGCCAGTTTGTCCCATTACATAAGGCCATTGAACCGACCTTTTCTTTTGTATTACTTGATGACTTAGTCCACTGATATCAATATTAGTATCCTTAGTTAAAGCAACGTGCTCAAAATAAATATCAGCCGCATTTTTAAAATCAAATCCATGATAGCCCATTTTTTGTGCAAACCGGCAAATGATCTCTGCGTCAGGCAAAGCTTCTCCGGGTGCATCCAACACTTTGCTTAAATGACTAATTCTACGCTCTGCATTGGTCATGGTACCTTCTTTCTCCAACCATGTTGCTGCTGGAAAAACCACATCAGCATACGGCAAGGTTTCTGCTCTATTACTAACATCTTGCACCACTACATACTTTGCTTTTTTCAAAGCCATTTCTGCCATTCTAGTATCGGGCAAACTGGTTAAAGGGTTGGTACAAATAATCCAAATAGCTTTGAGTGTTCCTTCATTCAAAGCTTCAAACATTTCAGTAGCGGTAAGTCCGGGCTTTGGAGAAATTTTTGTACCGCCCCAAAAATTTTCTACTTCTGCTCGGTGATCAGGATTCAATAAATCTCGATGCGCAGGTAATAAGTTTGCCATACCTCCCACTTCTCTTCCGCCCATAGCATTGGGCTGACCCGTTAATGAAAATGGACCGGCGCCAGGTTTGCCAATCTGTCCAGTGATCAGGTTTAAATTGATTAAAGAAAGATTTTTGTTAACACCAATCACACTTTGATTGAGTCCCATGGTCCACATGGTCAAAAAACCTTCCGCATTTCCAATTAAAGAAGCAGCGTAGCGAATGGATGCTTCTTCTATACCGCAGATGGTTGCGGCTTCTTCTATAGTTCTTTCAAACACAGAAAGTCGGTATTTTTCAAATCCTTCTGTATGGTCTTGTACAAAGTTGAAGTCGATATTCCCTTCTTCAATCAAACACCTTCCTATTGCATGGTGTAATGTGACATCAGTACCCGGATTTAATTGCAAATGAACGTCAGCTATTGAACAGCTTTGTGTTTCTCTTGGATCACTGACAATGATTTTAAGGTTTGGATTTTTTTCTTTGGCAGCTTCTACCCTGCGCCATAAGATAGGATGACACCAAGCGGGATTAGCGCCTGCTACAAAAATACAATCGGCCAATTCAATATCGTCATAACAAACCGGAACAGCGTCTGCACCCAAACTCATTTTATAACCCACCACCGCACTACTCATGCACAACCTTGAATTGGTGTCAATATTATTGCTGCCGATAAATCCTTTGATGAGTTTATTGATCACATAATATTCTTCTGTTAAACATTGTCCTGATGCATAAAAAGCCACAGAATCTGGGCCGTATTTTTCTATTAAACTTTTAAACACAGCCACAGTTCTATCTAAAGCTACGTTCCATGAAACCCGTTGCCTTTGGTGATTTTTGTGGTAGCGCATTTCAGGATACAGCAGGCGGTCGCTTGTATCCATGGCAGTATAATGCAGGTTCATGCCCTTTGAACAAAGCATTCCTTTGTTTACAGGATGCGTTGCATCGCCAGTTACATGAATGAGTCCGTTTTTTTCTTTGGTGATGTCAATGCCACAACCCACCCCACAGTAACAGCAAGTAGTTTTCATTATTTCATTCGTCATGTGCAGCATTTATAAATCTAATAGACAGTTTTTATGGTAATTAAGCAACCGCAGATTCCAAGGGCAATTCAATTTCAATTTGTAACTGCTTCCTTTTTTCAAACCTGGTAACGAGTACCACCACAGAAACCAATAACACTGCAAATCCGATATAGCCAAACGCTTGAACGTAACTGATGTTAGACGACTTAAAAAGGAATCCAAAAATCATCCCTCCAAGATTACCACCAGCTCCAACAATTCCGCTCACCATCCCAACATTTTTTTCGTCTATAAAAGGAACAATCGCATAAGTGGTTCCATTGGCCATTTTTAAAAACAGCGCAAAGGTTAACATGCTAGCAATGGCCCAACCCAAACCACCTGCTTGTGCAAATAGAATTAAGCCAACACCTTCTAATAAAAGCACAGCAGCTAATAACAAACCTTTACCTTTCATTCCATAACGAAGGCCAATTTTATCTGCAGCAATACCACCTAGGGCACGAGCAAACAAATTCATAAATCCAAATACTCCAGCCCAGAATCCAGCGGCGGATTGCGATAAGTTAAATGTGTCTACAAAGTGTAATGCGGCAATATTGTCGAAAGTAATTTCCATACCAAAACAAACGGCATAGGCCAATACCAAACTCCAAACCCTAAAATCAAGTAAAACGGACCAATCTGTTTTAGTCA
Organism: Bacteroidota bacterium; assembly: GCA_031428775.1. GTDB lineage: Bacteria > Bacteroidota > Bacteroidia > Chitinophagales > Chitinophagaceae > Sediminibacterium. Next base: position 25,174 of record JANOYH010000258.1, on the reverse strand, counting down.
TTACTTTTTGAACCCTTTCTATCTCATCAAAATTTCCTGCGGGTGTATCTTTTGTATACTTATAATACACAAATGCCATCACCAATAACATTATACCTGGTAAAATCATGGCATAGCGCCATGCTTCTGATTTGGTATAACCCATGGTAACTATTGCAGCAAAAACAACGGGCATCAACATATTGGTAACACCACCGCCTAAATTACCCCATCCACCACCAACAGCATTTGCCGTTCCCTTGATATTGGGTGCAAACATCATGGAAGTATGAAATTGGGTGATAACAAAAGATGCACCAATAACACCAATGGCAAGTCGGAATAAAAGAAAACTAGTATAATCATTTGCCAATCCAACACACATAACAGGAAATGCACAAATCAATAATAAGGCCGTATAGGTTTTACGCGGTCCCCAGGTATCACATAGTCTGCCAATGATCAACCTTGCAAAAATGGTGGCAGACACAGCGGCTATAATGGTATTACCTACTTGCGCCTTGGTTAAATGAAGGTCTTCTCGAATACTAGGCATCAAAGGTGCCAAGCCAAACCAACCAAAAAAGCAAACAAAAAAAGTAATCCAGCTAATATGGAAACTGCGCATTTGGATCCCTTTGGTGCTAAAGATTTTTAATTCTTTCAGTGGTGCTGTATTGTTGATTTCTTTCATAATGATTTTTTGTCTGTCTAGGTTATTTTAAGTGGATGGTCAATGTGGCTTTTTATAAATTGATTTTGACTATTTAATTTCGCCTTTATTATCCCTGCTTTATCGCCACAGGTTTAGCATAGAAAAAATCAGGCGTAAATTTCAGCATAGCATAAAACCAGTTTCCTGTTTTTCGATAGGTATTTGAAACAACATCTGTTGTAGCTTGACCTTTTGCATAGGGCATACTACTTGTTGCTTTCATAATAGAATAGCCTAATTCAATATTGGTAAACTTGTTCATGTTGTAGATTAGTTGCAAGTCAATTTCTGTTCCAAGGTTTTTATCAATCACTGTTCCATCTGCTTTTTTCATGTCTTTACTTAATGAAAAACTGTGGATGTCGGCACCTACTGAAATGATATTATTGGCATATTTCAATTTCACGTAAGCATTGCTCAATCCCCCTACTGGCGAACCAGTACCTGCGTAGAAATAATCCATATATCCCCAGAATTTATGTGGGGTACCATAAAGCGGATCAAAGCGATTGTTTTTCCCGGACGGACTCACCGCGTCATTTCCAGACAACAGGTCATAACCTGGTGTTATGCTATAATTACCTTTTTGATAAGTTGCATCAAAAGTATAGTGATATGCATTTAAGTCAATCCCATCGCGGTCTTTACCCGTTTGTGCATAGTAGGCTGCTTGAATCGCAATCTTTCCAAAACCAGAAGCATTACCAAGAGTATGATTCAGCATTAGTCCGTAGGTAATTCTAGTTTGTGTACCAGTATAATCAAATGCATCAGCATTAGATGCTGGAACAAAACGTCTTCCATATACAAAACCTGCGGTTGAACTGCCTACAGAATCTAGTCGATATTTTCCGAAATTATCTGCAAAGAACAAACCAGACAATTTTGTTTGATTGAATTTTTTACTCACATAAATGCTGGTGAAGGATTTGTATTGTTGTGTGGCTCCATTGGTACTAGGCGGGTTTGCATAAACTGGTGTACCAGCAACGCTACTATTATTAGCAACTGAACCAGCGCTGGCCAGTGTAACCATTCCTGCAGGAGTAGGAACCAATACTCCATTTGAATTCTTTACGGTTACAGGCAAATTACCCGGTACATAACCTATATTGGTTGTACCAAATCCGTCTGCATTTTGATTGAATGCATAACCAAGGTCAACCTGCCATCCATGGTGCACTGTTTTTAACAGAGCCATATCGTGGCGTCTTGCTTGTTGTAACCAATCTAAATTTCCAATTAGTCTGGAGTCGTCATAGATTAGTTCTTGTCGACCCAACTTGAGCGACAATAAATCAAACATTTTAAACTTGATGGTTGTGTCTGCTTTATTTGCCAAGGTTAAATTAGCCCAACCTTCATGCATCATCAGTCTATTACCATCGGCATTGGAGATGGAAGACGCGTCTTGTCCCCATACCCTCACATCCTGAATAGAAGCTCCAAATGTAACGCGATCCCATTTATAATTAAAGGTAAAGCGTGTTCTTTGGGAAGTGAATACGGCCGACTTAGATCCTTCGGGCACAAGGTTTCCTAATCCGTTTCTAACTTCTGTGCGGGTGCGCAATTGACCAACTAGGGAAAATTGCCCCTGCACTTTTGTACACATACAAATGCAGAGCAGGATTGCCGAAGTAAAATGTGTTGTTTTAATTTTTTTCCACATAAATTTGTTTGGTTTTAGATTGTTGTCACATCTATAAACACTTTATTTCCTTCTACTTTAACAGGATAAGTTTGAATACTACAACTATCGTCATTCAAGCATTCGCCGGTGATCAAGGAGAACGTTTTTTTGTGAAAGGGGCAAGCCACTTTGGGTATATCACCAGAAGATCCAATCATGCCTCTGCTAAGTGCCATTTGGAATTTATGCGGACATTCATTTTGAGTTGCATACCATTCTCCCCTTCTAGTAAAATGAAAGAGTGCAATTTGTTTGTCGTGGTACTTAACACAAACCCCACCATTATCTGGAACGTCTGAACTAAGACAGGCCAAAAACCAGGTGGACTTTTCAACTGCTTCAATTGTTTGCATACTAAAATTGATATTGGTTTATAAACGGGATAAAATCGATTTATTTTTGTTGCCAATCGCTGGCTTTTTTCTGATCCCGCATTGGTTCAAATTGAATACTAGGATCTTTCACTTCTGGAGCATTGACAAAGTGTGAGAAGCGTTTGCGTAGTTCCGGATTTTCAATGGTGGCTTTCCATTCGCATTCATAACTGTTAACCAGTAACTGCATTTCTTGTTCAAGTGATGCAGCAATGCCGAGACTATCATTCACTACTACATTTCTTAAATAGTCGATACCGCCATCCATTTTATTTAACCAAGTAGCAGTACGAGAAAGGGGGTCGGCTGTTTTGATATAGAACATCAAAAAGCGATCGATGAATTTGATACAGGTATCTGAATCAAGGTCAGAAGCCAATAACAGTGCGTGTTGTGGCTTGGAGCCTCCGTTACCGCAAACATATAAGTTCCAACCTTTATCTGTAGCAATGATACCAAAGTCTTTGCTTTGTGCTTCGGCACATTCGCGGATGCAACCACTCACACCAGATTTTATTTTGTGTGGTGCTCTCAATCCACGATACCTTTCTTCAATACGAATGGCATAGCTCACGCTATCGTGCAAACCGAAGCGGCACCAAGTACTACCCACACAACTTTTCACGGTGCGGAGTGCTTTACCATAAGCGTGTCCACTTTCAAAACCCGCTTCAATAAGTCGTTGCCAGATGTCAGGAAGGTCGTTCAGGTGTGCACCAAACAGATCAATGCGTTGGCCTCCTGTAATTTTTGTATAGAGATGATAGTCTTTGGCAATGGTGCCAATCACGATCAGTTTCTCTGGAGTAATTTCGCCGCCAGGAATTCTAGGTACCACTGAATAGGTACCTCCTTTTTGAATATTAGCCAAATATCGGTCGTTGCTATCTTGTGCTGTATCATTACCTTTTTTCAAAATCATTTCGCCCCATAAGCTGGCAAGGATAGAGGCAACAACAGGTTTACAAGTTTCACAACCATCCCCAGATCCAAACTGTGTTAATACTTGATCGTAGGTTTTTACTGCATTGATTTTAACCAGGTCAAATATTTCTTGTCTGCTATAATTAAAATGTTCGCAAACCACGTTGCGGATATATTTTCCTTGCGATTTCATGGTGTATAGTACCAGGTCTTTCACCATAGGAATACAACCACCACAACCCGTTCCAGCCTTGGTACATTTTTTAATGGCATCAACCGTTTCGCAACCATCTTCACTAACTGCTTTGCAGATAGTTCCTTTAGAAACGCCTTCGCAACTACAGATTAATGCGTCTTCTGGTAAACCCGCAATACCTGCGCCAGCAGCTTCTGATCCACCACGTGCACCCAAGATTAAATCTTCTGGGTTAGGAGGCAAAACCAATTTGTTTTTGCAGGTTTGCAATAACATATTATAATCAGCCGCTTCACCTACTAATATTCCACCAACCAAACTATTGTCTTCTTTACTAATATTGATTCGTTTATAAATTCCTTTTCTTGGGTCTTCATAAACAAGACTATCTACTGTTTCATCTGCAATAAAAGGATCACCGAAACTGGCTACGTCTATGCCAATCAGTTTCAACTTGGTACTCATATCGAATCCTAAAAATTCTTTGCTTCCTCCATTTAAGTTATCGGCAACAACTTCAGCCATTTCATAACCTGGGGCCACTAAACCATAGATCATGCCTTTATACAGTGCGCATTCGCCAATAGAAAAAATGGAAGGGTCGTTGGTTTGTAATTTTTCATTCACTACAATCCCGCCGCGAGGACCTATTTCCAATCCAATGGATTTTGCCAATTCATCTCTCGGTTTAATCCCTGCAGAAATAACAAGCATATCAACCTGTATAGTAGAATCGTCGGAAAATCGCATACCTGTGATGGCATCATCGCCCAATATTTCGCTGGTGTTTTTGCTAGTATGAATTTTCAAACCTAAGTCTTCTAGTTTGGCTTTAAGTGTAGCCGAACCTTTGCTATCGATTTGGCGAGGCATTAGTCGGTCCGCAAATTCAATCACATGTGTTTGCTTTATGCCTAGGTCTTTTAATGCTTTGGCCGCTTCTAGTCCAAGTAATCCGCCACCAATAACCGCACCGGTAACTGCTTTTTTTGAATAGGCCAGCATCATTTCCAGGTCTTCGATTGTTCTATAGATAAATACCCCGTTTTTCTCTACACCAGGAATAGGGGGGACAAATGCCATAGAACCAGTAGCTAGTATCAGATAATCGTAAGAAGCTGTTACTCCTTTGTGAGATTGGATGGTTTTTGCTGTTCTGTCAACACTAATGATGGGATCTCCTAGATGAAGGGTGATATTGTTTTGGTGGTACCAATCGGCAGTAGCCATTGAAAGGTCTTCTGCAGTTTTGCCCTCAAAAAAGGAGCTGAGGTGAACACGATCGTATGCAGGCCTGATTTCTTCACCAAAAACAGTGAGTTCTAAAGAAGGCTGCTTAATTTTAGCTATGATTTTTTCACAAAACTTATAGCCAACCATGCCGTTGCCGATAACAATAACTTTCATCTGTACGATTTAAACAGTTAAAAATTATGGCAAACAATCGAATAACAATTTTTTACATGTGATATAAATCTTGAAATTTATACGAAAACGAGATTAATAACATGTTTTATGTCATAAATATAGAGCGTTAGTTTTATTTTTCATAATTTTAACTAATAATTTATCACATATAATTTAATATAATATTATAATATGGTTCATCCTTTTCTTTCTTTAGTAGGTGCAGGTCCGGGAGATCCGGAACTAATTACCCTAAAAGCTATCAATACTATCCGTTTAGCAGATGTCATTCTACATGATGCATTGGCAAATGAATCACTTTTGGCTTATGCCGCCCCAACCGCCAAAATTCAATTTGTTGGCAAAAGAAAGGGCGAGCATAGCATGACACAGGAAGAAATCAACCAGTTAATCGTACAATATGCTTTAGAATTTGGACATGTTGTTCGCCTAAAAGGGGGTGATCCCTTTGTTTTTGGTAGGGCTACTGAAGAAATTGAAGCAGCCAAAAAAGCAGGAATTCCTTTTGTAGTGATTCCTGGCATTACCAGTGCCATTGCTGTACCTGCTGCCGAATTGATTCCTGTAACATCGAGAGGTATTGCAGAAAGCTTTTGGGTTATTACCGGCACCAACCAAGCTGGAGAACTCTCGGCAGATTTACAATTGGCTGTTCAGTCCAATGCCACCATCGTTTTATTAATGGCAGTTGGGAAATTGGCTGAAATTGTTCAACTATATCTCCAACACCATAAATCAAATACCCCTATTGCCATCATACAAAACGGCACAAAACAGCATAAGAAAAAAGTAGTAGGTACCATTTCCAACATACTTGACTTGGCTGAAGCAGCATCAATTGCACATCCTGCAGTAATTGTGATAGGCCAAGTGGTAGCATTAAACCTTGATGTATCCATTGATTTGATAACTGACATTCCATCAACAAAAGCATAAGGACTACCATTATGAAGCTTAATAAAAAAACCTGCGATTTAAAAAGTTGTTTTTTTTGTCAGAATAGCTTGAAAGAATGGCTACCTGCTATACAAGCACATAGAAAGTCATATAAGGTTCCTAAAGGAGGATTGTTGTTTGAAGAAGGCACGCCTGTTAAAGGAATCTTTTTTATCAATGAAGGAAAGGTAAAAGTGCACAAAAAATGGGGGAACGATAAAGAAACGGTTTTCAGAATCATGAATGAATTTAGTCAAGAAGTCTTGATAGAAACTTCTGGAAAAAACATTGCAATCATTGATCAACAGAAGCTGATGGCTTATATCCAAGAAAATAATAAATCTTCCAATGATATCAGTAGCTGAAGCAAAAAAACATATCAAGCAACTAAGTGCTCCGCTGCAACCAATTCTGATGGAATTAACAAATGCGGTGGGATATTATTTGGCCGAACCCATTTTTGCTAAAGCTGATATTCCAGCATTCAATCAGGCTGCAATGGACGGCTATGCATTTAATTTAACTTCTCATTCCTATCCTGAAAAATATAGTGTAATTGATTCAATCATGGCAGGTGCTAATGTAGCAATTGAGGTAAAACAACAGCAATGCGTTAGGATCTTTACAGGCGCAGCCGTTCCAGACAGTGCCAATACGGTGATCATGCAAGAGAAAATTGCATTGAATAATCAACAAGTTACCATATTAGACGAAGCCATTTTTGTGGGGAAAAATATTCGATTGAAAGGTTCAGAATTAAAAGCAGGCGAACTACTCCTAGAAAAAAATAGTTTTCTAAATGCTGCTTCGATAGGACTATTGGCCAGTGCCGGAATTACCCATATTGTTGTTTATCCAAAACCAAGAGTAGCCATCATCACCACAGGAAATGAATTACAAAAACCTGGCATTGAGTTGCAAAAAGGTCAGGTATATGAAGCCAATTCATTTGCACTTAAAGCTGCCTTAACACAACTACACCTTTCTACAGCATTGCATGTACAGGTATCAGACAATTTAATTGAAACAACAAAAGCAATAGAAGCAGCACTATTAGTTGCAGACATCATTTTAATTACTGGAGGTATTAGTGTAGGCGAATACGATTTTGTAAAAGAGGCTACCAAAAATTGTAAAATTACCCAAGTCTTTCATAAGATAAATCAGAAACCAGGCAAGCCCCTTTTTTATGGCATAAAAAATCAACAACAAATCTTTGGCATACCTGGCAATTCTGCTGCAGTACTTACTTGTTTTTATGAATACGTATTGATTGCCATCAACCTGTTCATTGGTAATAAAAACGCTGAACTGAACTGTATACATCGGCCACTAAAAGATTCCTATAACAAGAAACCAGGCATTGCACATTTCTTAAAGGGACATTACAATGAAACAGGCGTACAAATTTTAGGTGCACAAGAATCTTATCGATTAAGTACTTTCGCTTCTGCAAATTGTTTTGTTTATTTACCTGAAGAAAGTACCACTATCCATCAACATGAATTGGTGGAAGTGCATCTCATTCCTCTTTCATAACTGTAAAAGCTGTTTATAAATAATTAGTCATGAATAATATCACACACAAAATCAGCAGCCTTAGAATAGCCGTTGCAAAAGCAATCGTAAACGTTTCTGATGCCAATACCATATTAGCCATACAAAACAAAACAGTTCCAAAAGGTGATGTATTTGAATTTAGTAGGGCAGCTGGTTTATTGGCAATCAAGAAAACGAGCGACATGATTCCAGATTGTCATCCACTTCCTATTGAATTTGCTTCTTTCCAATTTAATACCCATGAATTACAAATTGAAATCATGGTTGAAGTCCACGCCATCTATAGAACAGGCGTTGAAGTTGAAGCCATGCACGGTGCGGCTATTGCGGCTTTAACCATTTATGACATGCTGAAACCAATCGATGCTCATGTGGAGATTGGCTCCATTAAACTTGACCATAAAAAAGGTGGAAAAAAGGATTTTAAAAAAGGCTCGAACGACCCACTTTCTTGTGCAGTCATCGTTTGCTCAGATTCTGTTTCAAAAGGACATCATGAAGACAGTGCCGGCAAAGCCGTGATCAGAAAATTATCAGCGTCCGGTTTGGAAACTGCACATTATTCCATTATTCCGGATGAAAAAACAGCCATCCAACAATTGGTGCAACAACTAGTGGCACAAAAATTCGACCTCGTTTTCTTTACTGGAGGAACGGGACTTTCTCCGCGCGACATCACACCAGAATCCATTGAACCCTTACTAGACAGAACCATACCAGGCATCATGGAAGCCGCACGTGCATATGGCCAAGAAAGAACGCCATATGCCATGCTTTCTAGAGGGGTAGCCGGTTTTATTAAAGACAGTTTGATCCTAACCTTACCTGGCTCTACCAGAGGTGCCGAAGAAACTATGGACGCTATCTTCCCTTACCTTTTACATATTTTCCACGTAAAAAAAGGGATGAGGCATAGTTCCTAAAAATTAATATTTAATCCAGCTACTAGCCATCTTCCTGGCATTGGTGCTCCCAACAAATCACTATAAGAACAATCGAACAAATTGTTTGCCTCTAGATATATTCCCAGCTTATGTTGCCACACAAAAACCTGGGCCCTAGTATTCATGACAAAATAATTTTCTGATAAATCGGCATTGATTGCGGTGGACTGAGCAGCAGTGCGAATTTTATAAATAGCATTCGCACTCAACAAAATAAATTTCCCCGTATACACCATCGATGCATTCATGAGCAGCTTTGCATGAGACGACAAATAAAAGGAAGCTGCCCCTTCTGACACTTTACTATCCAACCAAACAAATCCAAGTGAAGTCATCATTTTTCTTCCCTTGTTCCACTCTTGTTGGTATTGAATATCCGTTTCAATACCTGCCGTTTTCACTTTGGCAATATTACTTGCCAACGCATAAGTACCTGTTGGGATCAAGTTGGTTTTTCTTGGCATATCATTATAAGGAGTAGGTACCCAATCAATTACTTTCTGTTGGTCTCGCTGAAATATTGTGGTTGCTATCCGCCAATTCTTTTTAATATACAGATCTGCCCCAACTTCATAACTCAAGCTACGTTCTGCAGCTAGGTTTGGGTTTCCAATACTTCCACTAGTAACCAGTGTTTTATTATAATTGTTGTACGCCTCTGTAAAATCTGATTGCCGAATGGTCTTACCCACACTTCCTCTCCATTGTACCATTCCTGTTTTATAAGACAGATTTAATTGGGGCACTAATTCTGTTCCACTATTTTGTATATGATCTACCCGTAGTGCAGGTGTAAGCAAAAGGTTTTCTCCAATAGCTTGTTGCAATAAAACATATCCTGCTGTTTGTGTTATCTCATGATTGCCTCTATCGTTCGATTCAATTGTTTTATTTTGAACTTGAACCCCTGTAATCAATTGTGTATTGACTGAAAAGCGATGCGTATACCTTGCGCCTATTTGAAACAAAGCCGATAAATTTTGATTTGGCAACGACCCACTATTGAAAGTATATTGATCCGTTACTTTTTTATAACCTGCATCAAATTGAAACTGATTTTTTCCTTGCTGATATCCCAAACTCAATTGATTCCAATAAGTGGTTACTTTTTCTTTGGCCGTATCAGATTTAAAAGTTGTGTAGTAATTCTGTGCACTAAAATCACGCTTGTCATAAGCAGATCTAAAAGCTATGCGCCAATTGTTTTTAAAAGCATGACTAATGGAAATTGAAACGGTTTGATTATTGTAAAATCCAGTGGTTCCTCTTTGTTGTTGTCCATCTGCTTGATTACTCAAAATACCTCCCGCAATGGCCGTATATTTCTTTTGATAATAACTGCCTGCTTGTATGCCCCATAATCCAAACTGTCCTGCATTTGCTTGAACCGACAATTGCTTTTGATGCACATTTTTTCTTGCAGCAAATGTTTTGGTAATCACATGAATCACACCCCCAACTGCTTCACTTCCATAAATAGCAGAAGCAGCCCCTTTTAAAATTTCTACTCTATCAATCTCTACGGGCGATATGGGTATATAAGCAGTAAAATGTCCCGTATTGGGGTCATTTAATCTTAATCCATCAAGTAACACTAATACCTGCTGAAAAGTACCCCCACGAATAACAATATCGGCTTGTGAACCTGCTGGACCACGTTGCTGAACCTCCACACCAGGTATATAACGCAATAATTCATCGATTGACCTTATAGGCAATTGCTGAAAATATTCGCCTTTTAGACTAACGATATTTCTTCCCGTTTTTGAAGCTGGCAATTCTTGTAGCGTAGCTGTTACCGTTACGGGGTTTAACGTATTTTCTGTTTCTTGCGCCATAGCCAGTTGAGCAATAGCAATAAAAAGCCCTGTTAAAATATTTTTCACAGTAAGTGGGGTTTGTTTAAAAACGCAAATATAGGGTTCCTAAAATTTATGCATCTTTACCATTCTGAAAATAAAATAACATGCGCATTATTTCTTACAACGTTAATGGTATAAGGGCTGCTATTAATAAGGGCTTTACTGATTGGCTTGCTACCAACCCTGCTGATATTGTTTGCTTACAAGAAACAAAAGCACAAAAAGATAATGTGGACTATCAAAAGATTGAAGCACTTGGTTATGAAACTTATTGGTTCTCTGCCCAGAAAAAGGGATATAGTGGTGTGGCCATTTTTACCAAAATAAAACCAACACAAGTTTTTTATGGCAATCAAATAGACCATAGTGATTTTGAGGGTAGGGTTATTCGGGCCGACTTTGGCACGATCACCCTCATTAACGCCTACTTCCCTTCTGGCACCAGTGGAGAAGAACGCCAGAACTATAAATACAAATGGTTAAAAGAATTTTTTGATTTCGTACAGGAACTTAGAAATACGCGTCCGAACATCATTATTTTAGGCGATTTTAATATTGCCCATCAGGCCATTGACATTCATGATCCCAAAGGCAATAAAAATAATTCTGGTTTCTTACCAGATGAAAGGGCTTGGATGGACCAATTTTTGTTGAATGGATGGGTGGATAGTTTTAGAAAAATGAACCCAACTACCCTCGGAGCCTATAGCTGGTGGAGTCAGCGCTTCCCCACAGTTCGTCTGCAAAACAAAGGATGGCGGATAGACTATATTTGTGTTACGGAGACTTTATCGAATAAGATTATTACTGCTGAAATATTTCCAACTATTAAACATAGCGACCACTGTCCTATTTACATGGAACTTAAAAAATAAACTCTTTTTATGTATATCTATAATATCACTACCAAAGTACATACAAGTGTTCATGCCGATTGGAAAGAATGGATGAAAAGCGTCCATATTCCTGAAATAATGTCAACTGGCTGTTTCACTGAATCACAATTTGTACGGATTTTAGAACTAGACGATAGCGAAGGACCCACTTTTGCTACTCAGTTTATGGCCCTTTCTAGGGCTGATTACAATAGATATATTGAAATACATGTCCCAAAATTGAGAAATAAAAGCTTGGAGAAATGGGGGGATAAAATCATCGGATTTCGCACTTTAATGGAACTTGTGCATTGAGTGTGGAAACTTTTGTTTTTTCATTTTGTTAATCACAAATCTTTCCTATATTCCTTTGAAAGCCGCATTACAAAAGGATTACAAAGGAATAACGCTGAAACGCTTATTCAGTAAGCGTTTCAGCGTTAACAGGGCCTTAAACAGAAGTCTAAAACCCTCAATAATATTGGCTGAAACCCTTTATGCGATAGGATTTAACCGCGTCTAGTGCATAAAAAAATATTTTGCTATGTCTCAAAAGCAAATAACTTTGATAAGTTTCAAAAACAACTTAAAAAATAACTTTTATGAACAAAGCAGAATTGATTGCTCATCTTGCTGAAGACGCAAGCATCACCAAGACACAAGCAAATGCGGTTTTGGATTCTTTTGTTGACACTGTAACCAAAACTTTAAAGAAAGGCGATAAAGTTACTTTGGTAGGTTTCGGTACTTTTTCTGTATCAAAACGTGCTGCTCGTACTGGTCGTAACCCACAAACTGGTGCTACCATTAAGATCAAAGCTAAGAAAGTTGCCCGCTTCAAAGCAGGTAAAGAATTGGCTTCAAAAGTTTAATTTGTAACCATCCTTATAGAAAACCTCCGTAATGTGCGGGGGTTTTTCTATTTTTGCACCTCACCTAATAATTCACTCAAAAAAACGACCATGGGAAGAGGCGATAAAAAAACCGCAAAAGGCAAACGTTTTAAGGGCTCTTTTGGTAAAAGCAGACCTGCAAACGGCATTAAGTCTAAGAAATTGACTGTTAAGCAAGCTTAATTTCAAGCTTATTTATAAGCTTAATAAATAGATTCATACCTAGTATGGATGGCAGTTTTGTTGTAAGGCAAAGCTGCTTTATTTTTTACGACCAGCTATCTCCGTTATAGCAAATACCAATTTATCTAGGTCCTGCAACCTAGTATAGACATGTGGCGTAATACGCACACAGCTAATATTTTCCCATACTATTCCTACTGTATGGATCTTATAGGTATTTAATAAGGCGCTATCCAATTCACCCGGCGTCATCCCATCAACAGATACCCCACAAATGGCGCAGGCATATTCAGGCTTAAATGAAGTATGTATTTTAACCTTTGGTATTTGCACCACTTTTTTAGCCCAATAGTCTTTAAGATACCTAATTCTGTCTTCCTTTCTTTTATTGCCAATTGCCAGCTGAAAATTCACAGCTTCGCCAATACCTTGTTCAATGGGGAAACTTCTAGTACCCAAAGTTTCAAACTTGCGTATATCCGGGCCTTGGGGCTCACTATTACAAGTGAGGGGCCAAATTTTAGAGATTTTTTCTTTTTTGATCCACAACATACCACTACCTATAGGTGCACTCAGAAATTTGTGTAAGCTGGTTCCATAATAATCACAGTTTAGGTCGGGTATTTTGTAATCGAGTAATCCAAAAGAATGAGCACCATCAACGATCACTTCTAGTCCGTGCGATTTTGCCATGGTGGCAATCTTTTTCACAGGTAAGATCTGTCCAATCCAATTGATAATATGAGTGATGTGGATGAGTTTTGTTTTTGCTTTGATGGCTTTTTCAAAAGCAGACACAATCTCATCGTCGTTCTCAATAGGAAAATTAAAACTCAATTGTGTGTACACGATACCTTCCCGCAATGCCCTTTGGCGATAAGCCTGAATCATATTTGGGTAGTCTTGCTTGGTGCCTATCACTTCATCGCCCACTTTTAGATCCAATCCAAATATCACTGTATTAAGTGCTTCTGTAGCGTTTCTATTGATGGCAATTTCTTCTGGCGAACAACCCGCCATTTCTGCAAGCTTATAGCGCAAAGGTTCACGGCCCTGATCCAAAATGCGCCACATATAGTAAGAGGGTGCTTGATTGGATAAATCATTGTATCGTGCAACGGCTTCTTGCACTACTCTTGGCGCGGGACTAACGCCCCCATTGTTTAAATTGATAAGATTACTATTTACGGTATAAGCTTGTTGAATAACCGACCAGTAGTCCTCATCAGCAGCAACGGTATCAGGACTTAAGTTTTTTACCAGTGCTTGAGCTTTCTCAAAATTAGCCGCATGCAATTGATTGAAAATGCTGTTTGCAGAAAATGCGCCAGCCACTAAACCCATTTTTTGTAAGAAAGCTCTGCGTTGATTCACGGGGATAATTTTGAATCAGGAAGTTAGTGAAAAAACCTTCAAAATAAATTGATCAATTTGCTAATCAGAAAGATTATTTAATAGTTCCTCAAGTTCTTTATTTGTAAGATTTTCTTTCTCCGACTTATCATATATTGAAAGTAAATAAACTGTATCTTCTGTTATATAAAAGTTTGTAATTACCCTAGCTCCACCACTTTTACCCTTTCCTTTTGAAGATATAGAAATCCGTATTTTGTAACAATGTTTACCTATTGGTGTGCCTTCTTCAGGATTTTCATTTAATAATTGTATAAGTTCTAATAGTTCATCTTTTAATGAAGCATATTTTTTGATTAACCTTTTGGCCTGTTTTTCAAAAACATCTAGTGATTTAACTTTATAACTCATTTAAAAAATCTACTGCGTTTCGAGCCTGCTTTTTTCCTGACCGTATTGTTTTCATTTCTTCTACTGCTTCTCGTATTTCTTCCATTAGGTGAGCTTTTGTATCAGTAAGTTGTTTGGTTTTTACATAAGAGATTCTTTTTAATACTTCTAATACAGAAGATGCTTTGTTATCTGGAATATCCAACAATAGTTTCATATACAAATCTTTAAAATAAAGTTACAAATAAAATATTGCTTAAATAGAATCAAGATTCTTTTGAATTAACTTGCCATAAATCATAATTCAATTGCATATTTAACCAAAGTTCAGGGCTTGTATCAAATGTCTTTGCCAAACGTATTGTCATTTCAGCACTTACCCCCATATGACCATTAATTAATTCTGATACAGTTTTGCGTGCAACACCTAAATTTTCTGCTAATTGTGTTATATTAACAGAAATAGGTACTAAATACATCTCTTTTAAAATAACCCCAGGGTGAACAGGGGGCATTTGTCCTTTATGATGTATGTTTTTTCTCATTTCTAAATGTAACTTATAACGTTACAGGATACTAGGAAATTCACTTTAAAATTGTAAAATCTTTTTATAAAGTCTGATTCACAAAAATGAGGTTCTCATGTTGCATAGTAAAAGAGAAATTGTATTGACTGATTGCTTTGAATAAGGCTTTAGACGCGCCGGGGCGCATATGGTCGTGTAGTTCAATAATGATGGCGCGGGTGCGTGGTAACCAGTATTCATAATTTAATTCAAACACTACTTTTTCTGATCCTTCAATATCTAATTTTAAAATGTCAATAGTATCCCATCCTTCCGAACGCATGATGGTTTCAATGCATACGGCAGGCAAAGCATCGGCAGATGCTGAACTAGTTTCTTCCACCATAAAAGCATTGTCATTCTCCCTTACATTGATGATATGCAAATGCACATCCTTATTCCAAATACCTTTATTCAAACCTTTTACTTTTGGAAAAGCAGCAATATTTTTTAATAATACTTCAAAATTACTTGCACTTGGTTCCACGGCTACAATAGTTGCTGCTGGATATTTGTGTGCAAAATAGGCTGAGGTAAGTTCGTCCAAAAGCTTTGATCAATGGTATAAATCTAGAAGCCATAATCATGAAATGCTTAACACAGATAAACTGCAAATACCATTAATGAAAAATTATTCTGCTTATGACTATCATTGATAAGAATGTGAAAAGATTGAACCGTGTATTTTGGCATTTTCTAAGTATAGTAATTTTAATGTTAATTTTCTCCAATAAGGCTTTTTCACAATACTGTATCTGTACCAAAACTGTTTCGCAATTAAGTGAAGGACCTGCAAAAGCACATAATTCAGCCATTGACAACCTTGCATTTACCCCTAAGTTATCAAGGGTTATATTAGCCCGCGTTAGTGGAAAAACGAAAAAAAAATTAAATATAAAATAAAAGAGAGCAAAGAAATAATTTGTGTAAAAAATTCTTTGCTCTCTTTTTCTTTTGATTCTATTTAGGTTTATTGTAATTATTAAGGAATTACATAGCAAAGCACTCCTTCCTCAATATATCCTTTTCCCCTTCCTTCTCCTAAGTTTCTCGAATAGAAGTGTTTTGAAGAAGAATTGTAAAATCTATATAACGGAACAGACCCAATAACATATGATGAATACCCATATCCATCAACGCCTTCATATGACCAGCTCCCTCCCCCATAACCCAACTCTGAAAAATTTTGAGTATAAAAATGGTCTCCATTGCTATTTAAATAACGGTATATAGCGGCTCTTCCGGTACCAGCACTACTAAAAACAAATCCTTCATAATTTTCATACACCCATCCAGGTGTGTTATATCCAAGAGCATTCCAATTAGTTGTATAGAAGTGTGTACCATAATTCCCCGCATAGCGATAAAATGCCTTTTGAGTATTATCGAGTGGGTATAAATTTCTTATAGCTAGTCTATCTCTATCACTAAACCCATTCCACAAACCTCCATTATACGCATTTGCATATGTATTAAAGATTGAAAGAACATCTGGATTCGTATTATCATATGTTGAAGGTACAGTTCCTGTGATTGTGTTTAATGTTCCAGACTCTCCATAAGAATCTGTATGCCTTAATCCAATTGTATGCCCTATCTCGTGTATAAATGTTGCTAGTCGAACTGATGCATCTGTAGAAGATTGCGATAAATCGATATAGATTACATTTCCAGGAGCACTGTTGCTACTTGGTAGAGCTCCTCCGGCAAGTTGGCCGGAAGGAAGTCCTCCATTTACTATTGTGATATCTGCAATGCTGGAATTAGTTGTAATATAAAATTGTATTCCAAAATTAGTGATTGCATTCCAATTCGAAATTGCATCAGTAATAGTTGCTTCCCAATCAGTACCAGTAATTTGCCCAAATGAGTCATCAATGTACATATAAATTGATGTAGCTATAATTTGTGTACTATAAGCTTGTTGAACACTATAATGTTTGGTTCTTGCATTCACCATCTCACTCAATTTTAAAGGTTGGCCTATATTTAATGAAGTAGCCAAATCCTTTTTAAATACAATCATATCTTGCTCAATTATATAAAACTCATTTTTATCAATAATTGAGTTAGAATTAAACCCATTTTGAATCAAAAGAGCAATGTTCCTGTCTTCAACTTTTAAATTTTCTTCAGAAATTGATTTTTTACATGATGAAATACTGATAATCATAATCAGCGCTAAAAGCGAGTAACTAAATTTGTTTTTCATTTTGTTTAGTTTATTTATTAAAAGTGAATCAAAAGATTGTTTACGATATTTATTATATCCAGTATTTCAATATAATTTTATAACTACAACAACAATGTTTAAACATTTATATATTATATTTTTTTTTAATTTTATTATGCAATTTACAGTATTATTATATATAAAACATCGGTTTATGCAACTAATTTTTATCAATAAAAACATTGAATTTTTAATTTAGCCAAGGGATTACCGTGTACTATTAATTAATGAAGTTTTATATTGAACAAAAGTTTGAATATTTTAAACATCCAAAGAAACATTTGCCTTCACATAGAGTAACATTACTGTCCGAGATAAAAAGGGAAGATAAAAAAATGAGCCATATATTTTAAGATATGGCTCAAAACATATAGGTTTAGTTTACCACAACTTAACCATATGAACAATAGTACAAATTTTTCTGGTAATTCCGTTTTCGGACAGCTGATTTCTTTAATACCCAAGCATCAAGTGCAAAGAGCAGTTAATAAATACCAGTCTGATAAGTTTACCAAGCGATTTTCAACCTGGGAACATCTGGTATCTATGTTGTTTGTCACTGCTTCCAACACTACTTCTCTTCGAGATGTAACCAATGGCTTCCTTGGTTTGGAAGGGAAACTGCAGAATTTAAACCTAAAGAGACCACCCAAAAGAAGCACCATCAGTGATGCTAACAAACGAAGAGGGTATCAGATCTTTGAAAAAATATATTACGATTTGCTAACTCAGTATAAACCGATTTTGTCGGACAGTCGATTTAAGAATGAGTTTGGCAAGGAGCTGTCCATCATTGATAGCACTACTATTTTCCTTTTCAAAGACATCCTCAAATGCGTTGGGCGTAAACCAGAGAGTGGAAAACGTAAAGGCGGCATTAAAGTACATATGCAAATCAGGCCCGATCATAATTCTCCTGTATTGGTGAAGTTCACAGATGCTACAACCCATGATAGCAGCTTTATGAATGATATTGAGTTCACTAGTGACCATATCTATGTATTTGATAAGGGATATAATGACTACGAGCGTTTTGAATACTTTAATTCACATCAAATACCCTTTGTAACCAGGTTAAAACATAATGCTGCTTTTAGACGCAAGAAAGAATTTGAACTAGCTGCTGATAGTAATCAAGCCATTTTACTCGACGAACAAATCGTTTTACCCATACGTGAAAATGGGAAAATCAATCGAGGGCTACCACTTCGCAGAGTGGTTTATTGGGATGAAAAGCATCAAGTTTGCTATGAATTTATCAGTAATATTTATGACCTATCCTCTGACCAGATTGCACTAATTTATAAATCTAGGTGGCAAATAGAAACATTGCACAAACAATTAAAGCAAAACCAATCCTTAAGCTATTTTTTAGGGGACAATGTAAATGCCATTATTATACAAATATGGTGCGCACTGATCTGGAACCTGTTGCTAACGGTACTACAAAGGCAAATTAAAGCAAAAGCCTGGGCCTTTTCTAATCTAGCTAGTGTAATAAGGTTACATCTATTTAACTACATCCATCTGAACTCTTTTTTAAAAAATCCAATGAAGCATTATCAAGAAATAATGGCACAAGAACTTAAATTGTTTGATGGGTGACACCCTGCTTTGCAGAAACGAAACATTTTTAATTAACTTGTATTGTAAACCTTTTAAAAAATAGCTGTTACAGAATTATCTCGGACAGCACTGATAGAGTAATATGTTATTCAAATCTCTAAAGAACAAAGTAAATTAATGAAACAAGCTAATTTTTCACAATAGTTGCTTTGATCTAAATGCACAGACCCGGTTTATTTGTATCTTTGCATAGTAATTCTAACTTATGCTACGTAAAACCTGCTTTTTTTTAATTCTATTTTTTCTAATTGAGATATCAAGTAATCACATAATTGCGCAGTGCAGTATCTGCACCAAAACAGCTTCGCAATTAGGAGAAGGCCCTGCTAAAGCACTTAATTCTGCAATTATCTACCTTGCATTTACCCCATTAGGCATTATGGGATATTTAGGTTGGAGATGGTGGAAAAACGAAAAAGAACTGAATCATTAGACTTTATTTAATTGCTGAATATCCGAGATTGCGGATGCATATTTAGACAAAATAGCTTCCCAGCTGTAATTTGCTTGAACATATTTTTTTCCATTTACTCCAACAGTATTTCTACGTATTTCATTTTCCAATAACTTTTTTAAATAAAGTTGAAACGATTGAAAAGAATCATAAAAATGCCCTCCTTCACTTTCTAAAATATGCGCTTTTAATACAGCACAATGAGCATTGACCATTGCTGGTTTTTGATAATAGAATCCTTCCAATAACACCATCGATAAACTTTCATATTTAGAAGGAATCATGAGTACCTCAGATTGTATCAATAATTGAAGTTTATCATTATCGCTAATAAACCCTGTATAAATAATATCCTTGTTTTTTATTAATGGCATAAAGGCTTGTCCTACCATCACTAGTTTCAAAGCCTCTTTTTCCTGATGCTTATATCGCAAGAAATAATCAATTAGTTCTTTACAACCCTTCCCCTTTTCGATTCTCCCAACATACAATATATAAGGCTCTCTTATAGTATATTTTTCAAGTATAGAAATGTCTTTCTCTATGATAGGCAATTCAACACCCAAGCCTAACACATCATTTTTTCTACCTTGATTGTGATACAATTTTTCGGAAAATACTTTTTCAGAAAAGGTATTATAGAATATCCATTCAGGAGCATTCATGACAGAATGATACACTGGGTAATAATTTGATTTCTCATCGTGTAACATTGGAATTAACACTGATTTTTTGGGAAATCGCATTACGCCTACCGCTGAAGGATAATACAAAGCAGTAAAAAATAGGAGTGCCGCATATTTATCGGAATGATCTTGCAAATAATCTATCAAATCTGGGCAATAAGGACCTTGGTATGTAAGCCATTTTTGATGGTCCTCTTCTGTAATCACGATACTTGGAAATAATTTTTCAATTATAGGTTTTAATCCTAACCATTTAGCTATTCTTTGTTTGAATAATCTGCCAGTTATTTTATGTCGGATCAGTCGCAGTTTAGATTTAGATGCAGCTTTTTCGTTCCAAAACCTTCTAACTAACATCCCATCTTGCTCAAAAATACCAGGCTCGAATTCAGGCTTCCATGTTTTATAATCTTTTGCGCATGTAGTTAAAATTTCTACCTGATACAGTTTAGATAAATGCATTGCAATTTGTTTGCAATGTACTTCTGCACCTCCATTGACCTCATCTCCGAATCTCTGTATGATTAATGCGATTTTTAATGCCTGCATTTTAATTAGAATTTTACCTTTGTGCATTTAATACATCAGCATAAACATGCAAATATTTTTCTGCTGCCAAATACCAACTAAACGATTTTGCATACATTTTAATTTTTTCAGCTGGCCTGTAAGAATGAAAATGCTGCATGCTCTCTTTAAATATTTCACGCATATGTGTAGGCTCAAAATTCTTAAAATAGTACGAATAGGGACCTCCAATTTCTGGCAAAGAAGTTGCTTCAGACAATAATACTGGCTTTCCAAAAAACAATGCTTCTAAAACAGGTAAACCAAATCCCTCTGCTAAAGAAGGAAAAAGAAATGCTTCGCAATTTTTAAGATAGTACTGCTTGTCATTTTCAGAAATCGCTCCAGTAAATACCAACCGGTCTGCTACCCCCCATTTTTGAGCTTCATTAATTATTTTGGCTTTATAGGTTTCACTTTGAGTAATTCCCGCTATTAACAATTGATACTGATTCCCTTCAAGAAGAGGTGCCAAAACATGAAAGTTTTTCTTTTCTGTAATGGTGCCGATGGTAAAAAGAAATGGGCCATTTGGTAAAATTTTAGGCGCTGCTAGTTGTTCAATTTCTTTGATATTACATCCATTATGAATCACTATACAATTTTTCCCATCAAGTGGTATATATTTTCTTATCTCATTGAGCGTAAATTCAGAAATAGCAGTAATGGCATCAGCCCTTTCAATTTTTCTTTTTAATTCATCTAAATATTTTAACTTCTTTTTCTCGCTTTTATTTTCGTCATACATAAAATTGAAATCATGCACAGTTAGTACTATAGGAATTTTCCTACTGTATGGATAATACATTGTTCCTTGATAAGTTGCATGCCATAGATCAATCCCTTTTAAAGAAGGCAAATGAAATTTATCCACTGATTTTTGAATAATCACTGATGCATGACTTCCAAATTGATTCGATGCTGTTTTAGGCAGATAATAAATTGGATTAAATCCTTTAGGTAGCATCAATTGCTGTAGTGCTTGACCAAGATGTAAGCAATAATAATAGAGCCCTGTTTGCGAATATTTCATCCGTTCACAATCTATTATAATTTGTTTTACTGGCGTATTCATTTTCGTATTGCTTCAAAGGCGTAACAAAAGCCATTAATAGGCTCATACTTAGTTTCATAGCCGAGTCCTTGAAGGTATTGATTGAAGTAATGAACATTATTTTTCTCTTGATCTAAATCATGTACCTCTATCACCATTTGTTTGATAGTTTTAATGAGTGAAGCGGATGTATTATAAAATATATCATATTCACTTCCTTCACAATCCATTTTCAAAAGGTCTATTTCTGTTACGCCGATACTTTCAATTATTTCAGTTAATGTAATAGAAGGAATATTAATTTTTTGTGTGTTTCTTTTGTCGAAGTTGTCAAATACAGATGCCACTACTTGATTTTCCATATTGTCGGCTATATATAAATCAAGTCCTTCTTTAGGTAATCCTGTTACAGCTAATTGATTAAAATTCAAGTGTTTTTTAATCGTAGCATTATTATTCATCAACCCTTTGATATAGGCTGCATTGCTAGGTAATGGTTCATAAGCATAAATGGTTGCTCCACTTATTTTAGACAATAATTGTATATCAAAAAAACCAGCATTTGCTCCAATATCAATCACCGTAGGCGATGGAGGAAGCTCGGCCACCAATCGATCTATTTCATACACATCAACCATGAAAATCTCTTTGAATACTTGATAAAGGCTTTCAGGCACTTCAAATAAAATCCTATTCGGCTTAGTATTAAATTGCAAAGCCCTTTTCTTTCTAGCTGATTTACGAAAGATGTATTCTCCAGGATTGTTAATATGCTTGAACAATCTT
The DNA here is from genome assembly GCA_031428775.1 of Bacteroidota bacterium. Lineage (GTDB taxonomy): Bacteria > Bacteroidota > Bacteroidia > Chitinophagales > Chitinophagaceae > Sediminibacterium. The sequence goes on along the minus strand of JANOYH010000258.1, from coordinate 2,897 downwards.
AAATATCTATTAAACCCTTCAACCGGCATTTTTCTCTTTTTAGTAAAGTACAATTAAATTTTCTATATACTGATTTATCAACCATATACTGTCCATTTTGTCAACAGTTTATTGCTTTTAAATAACTTGCAATAAAAGCAAACAAATTAAAGGAATCCTTTTGTATAGCAACAGAAATTGCTTTTTGTAAATAATTCTTATCAATATCTTTCATTCGTCGTTGCTGAATTATTTGATAGGCTCTTTCTGTTAAAAGCCAAACTTTTCTTCCAGATACTACATTTCTTTGTTGGTGTATTGTAATAGCTTCTACCAAATCGTCTATCCCATTTTGCTGTGACGCAATTGTTTGTAATACAGGAAGCGTATATCCATCTTGTTCGGGATGCGGGAGAATGGCTAATAAATTTTTTACAAATTTGGATGCATCTGGTCGGTCACTTTTGTTCACCACAAAAATGTCTGCTATCTCCATTAGTCCAGCCTTCATCGTCTGCACTTCATCGCCCGCTTCAGGAACAAGTACTACCACCGTTGTATCTGCTAGGCCTGTGATATCAATTTCACTTTGTCCCACCCCCACCGTTTCCACTACTATTTGATCAAACTTTGCTGCTTGTAATAGGGTAATTATGTCTAGGATATGTGGATGCAGTCCCCCCATGGCCCCCCTACTTGCCAAAGAACGAATATATACCAGCGGCTCATTATACCATTCACTCATCCGGATTCTATCGCCCAATAATGCACCTAAATGAAAAGGAGATGAAGGGTCAACGCAGAGTACAGCCACCCTTTTGCCTTCCTTTACCCAAGCCCCAATCAACGCATCTACCAAAGTGCTTTTGCCTGCTCCTGGCGGACCCGTTATGCCCGTTATTGGTGTTTGTCCTATGGGAATTGATTGAAGAAAAGCCTGATAACCCTCTACTTCATTCTCTACTAATGAAATGGCACGTGCCAACGCTTTAAAGTTTGAGTTGGATATTTCAGTAAATAAGTTTGCCCACATATTGTTTAGCTGGCCCTAAATTTAAGACGGCAGTTTTGATTTTTTTAAAAATATAATCTTTGTCGTCAGATAGAATTGAAATAGTATCAAAAAAATCTGTAGCATTGAATGATTACTATACGTTAGAAAGTTGCAACCATGTTAAAAAAATATTTGCCCATCCTATTGCTCATCCTATTGCTTTCTGGAATGTTCTGGAGTAGAGCTTTGATGTCTTTAACGCAGGGGGCTTGGTTGATCTATGCATTAATAACTGGGTGGAAGCAGTTACAAACAAAAAATCCGCTCTTACTATGGAGTTTTTTACCCTTACTGTTTTGGCTATTGGGCGCCTATCAAAATCCTTTTGCCCATGCAAATTTCGATCTAGCACTTACTCTTGCCATGTATCCAGCAACTGTGATAATTGTGGAACATACTGCTGTTGACATTCGTGAAAATCATTGGTTAAAAATCTGGTTGATTGCCGCGTTGATAGGTTTATCGTATCCCCTAACTTATTATTTTACGCATAGCCTTTTAGCCACCCAAGGATATGGTGCTGGTAAAAGTTTACCTACGTTCATGGATACCGATCACGTACGATTTTCTATTTTTTTATGTAGTGCTTTATTGCTCCTTTTTTGCTTCTCTTTTCTTAAAAATAAAATGCGTGTTGCAATCGGCATTTTTCTAACTATCGTCATTCTTTTTTTAGCTGTTAGAACTGGCTGGGCAATACTGTTTTTAATGGTTGTCTTATACCCCATCTTACATTTTACATTACTAAAAAATCGCAATTTTAAACAATTAGGTGTAGGCATACTCATAATAACAATTGGCATTTTTTTCTGCTACCAACTCTTCCCTACTATGCAACAAAAAATTGCCTACACTATCTGGGATTGGAATCAGTTTGTAGTGGGTCAATATCATCCGGATTATTCTGATGGCACTAGAAGAGCAGTAAACTTCGCGGCTTGGGAATCAATTCAATCTAATGCCGCAAATATAGGATGGGCAGGTATTCCAGACGCATTACATACCTCTTTTGCGCAATATTTTTATGGCGCTAAAACTGAGTTTGGATGGCCATTCAATCAATGGCTTTTCTGGTGGATGGGATCAGGCTGGTGGGGTATGTTGCTTTTTTCCGGATGGCTATTTTACCCGGTTGTAGTAGGATGGAAAAATAAAAATGCTGGTTTGATTATTTGGACTTTAGCCATTGCAATCAGTTGTTTAGCAGAGACCACCATCAACTACCAATATGGGGCATTCCTGCACATTTTTCCGATTGCATTATTATGGAAATATCGTGTTAACGTAACACCCGATAATTCTTAAAATCAAATGGACGAATGCCCGTCATTTTCTCAAAATAATAAAGCATTTTATTTTTAAAACTGAACTTCTTTTGTTGGATGTCTAAATCCACATAAAGATTTTTATTTTCAATCCTTTCTTGCATCACTTTCGGGTGTGTGCCTGTAAACTTTTCAATTGAATCAAACTGACTAAAATCAAAAAAATCTTTTGTATTTGGAGTACGTTGTATTTCTTCATCTGAATGCCAAAACTGCACAACATTATTTTGTTTTTGATTCATCAACTCAGGACTTTTCACCCATCCATAGTGATAGATATATGCATCAATCTCTTTCACCGAAATCTTTCTTTCATCATCACCCACCCTAAATCCTTGTGCGTCTTTATACGCATGTATGGCTTTATTATTTTTTATCACACGCACTTCTCTATGGTACCATTTTCTGCTATCGCCTACATAATCAAATGTGCCATAAAAGTGTAGGTATTTAAAAAGTAGCCCCTCTACTTTAGCATCTTCCTTATATTCCAAACAAGCTTTGCGTATGGTTTCATGGTATTTTTCGTGCACCGCTTC
>JANOYH010000257.1:0-3344 GCA_031428775.1 Bacteroidota bacterium | reverse complement strand
TAACTGGGTCCATAGCCGGGTCATAAGCAGGTAATGGGATAGCTTCACTTTTAGAGACATCCTTTTTTTCTGTTTCATTGTTCTTGGCTTGTTCATTGCATGCCATAATGGTAATTGCCATGAGAAATGAAAGAATAATACTTACAATGGTTTTCTGTTTCATACTTTTTATTTTTAAATGAAGAATAAATTACAATGTACTAACTTTTAATCGAAATCACGCTAGCATAACGCACAACGGTCAGGGCTTTGTGCAGTTTGGATAATCTGTGATCCTACTGCTTGCTTGGCCACTATAGACGCGATTAGCTAAAGCCAAATTACTACAGTTGATTAGCAATACCAAAAGTTGAAGGGCCAAAGACGAAAGCCCAAATTGTGCAAAGCCTTATGTTGTGCGTTCGTGCTTTATTTGTCTCTTGCAAAGTTTTCAATGAAGAATAAAAGCATAAAGCACTTAGTCAAGGTGATATTTACTTTTAAGAAAGTTAATAAGGTCTTCAGCTTCCTTTTTAAGCTTAGTATATTGCTGTTGTAAAGCCCTGTTACTGCTTTTTAAATTATGAATTATGGATATTACGTCTAAAATAGGATTCCGTTCATAAATCATCAGAGGGGGATTACCCGCAGGCTTTGTTATTTTATTATCTGTCTGGTCACTCACCATTGTTTCAAACACCAGAGGGTTAAAAAGTTGCCTGCTTATTCTTATGTATTCATCTACTCTTGCATATGACAGGTTTTGTAGATTTGATACCTCGTCAATTACTGAATAATATTTTAGAATACTGTCGGCAACTATCGTTTTTTTGATTAACCGGAAATTGCCCGCATTTTTCAATTGCTGAATAGTGCGGTCGGTATACCTGAAAAAAGTAAACCGGTGCGGTCTCCGGCCATAATAATAAACTTCTGCTCCCCTTTCTTTTAAGTCAGGGGCTGTTAAATAAAAAATGAGACTGTCCATAAGTAGTTTTTGGACTTTTAGTTTACCCTGGTTTTCACTTAAAGATGCCGTATCTCTTTTTAAATCCTCGATTAGGGATTCGATCAATTCTTTTTCCCTATGTTTTTCTATGGTTTATTCCAATTGATACTCTGCTAAAAAGCCGCAGAACACAGCCAGGAATAACATTAAAAATTCCCAGAAATAATCTTTCCATGTTTTCTTTCCATGTGATGCATGTGTATGATGATGTACTTCCATATTTTCAGTTTCTTGATTTTTCGCAATATTTTCTGAGTCCTTAGACAGTGTAGTGACGTCAGAAGGATTGTCCGATATAGGATTTGTCGGAATATCTAAATTTTCTTCGTCTGTATAGTCTGCCATTGAGTTTTAGTTATTCTGATATTAGGGTGTCCAATTGCAATGTTGTTTGCTGTGCTACTTGGTGTAGAGTTTCGCACTATTTTTTTTCAAATATTCTTTGATTTCCTCAAAGTTCATATTTGCCATTTCCAAAGATATTTTGTCCTTGATAGCTCTAAAAGTTTTGATAGTGTCAAACTCCTTTTCTTGCACCGGTTTTTTAATTTCAGTCTTCATATTCTAAAATTTCATTTGGTGAACGTATTTCTAATGATTGGTAATTTGAACGAATATTGATTGAGTTGTAACCACGAATTCTATAAACATTTACGATGTGCTTAAAATTCCAACTTACTAAAATGTCAGCCTTATAAATTGTAGCAGTTGCAATATGTATGCAATCGTCAAGACTTGTTTGTCCTACAACTTTTTCTACTACATACTTAGAAGCAAGAGTCAAAATTTCGTTTGTTACAATTACTCTTTCGATATTTTCTTTTGGCAGGTTTTTGAAATGCTCCTTAACATTTTCAGGTGCATTCAATAATTCAGTTTCTGTCAAGTCTGAAAACATACAAATAACTTGGCCCAATTTAACTCTTTTAAAAAGTTGATAAGTTGCTTCATCAAATTCCTTATCGAACGCACCACCAAAAACTGAAGTGTCAAAATAAAACCTTTGCATCTTGTGAATTTATGCTTTCAGCTGTAAAGATAATATAATTTTCTGGCCCTGTCATTTATGAGGTGTCGAAACGCATAACCGTTCCAGCATTGGCGTTGTGGCGGAATTCTGCGATCCGTCAGCCGAGAACTGTTGCTGATTAAAGATACAAAAGCCGATGTTTTATTCTATTGCTAAATTTATAACGTCCAGTTGGAACCATAGCTGATTTCTTGCTGTCGTCCGGCCCTACGTTCCGTCCGCCGCCATAACGCCAATGCAAATGTTGCCTGCTGGCATATGTTATCGATTGTTTCAACTTATTGGTTGTTTTCTGTTTAATCGATTCCTTGCAGGTACTTCTATGTATTTATATGTAATGAAGGAAATTAATAAAGTCAAAACTATAAAGGCAATACAAATTAGCCAGCCAGTTAACATTTCTGGTTTTGGCGGTGGTCCAGTAACTGGCTTATTTGCGTCCAATGAGTTCAAGTAGGACATAACACTCCCAATTGTAAATAATAAGGGTTGGTGAACCAAATAAATAGAAAATGACCAGTCGCCAAGTCTTTGTAAAAATTTATTAGCGAAGAAATTGTCAATTCCAACACTCCCATACGCACCAGAGAGTAAAATGAAAGGGAATGGAATTATTGTTACAAAATCAGGAAGGTTGAAGTGCATAGAAATAAAAGAGAGAAGCGTCAAAACAAGTAAAATATAACCGTTTGCAAGAAATTTTGATAACCATTTGGCACTATAGGCTTGATACACCATCATACCAAGAATAAAACCGCACAAACACCTAATATAGCCATATTGGTAAGCAACATTAATAGTCAGTTGGCTCGGGTTTGCTTTTACGAAAGGTATTTCTTTTGGTACTGTTACAATTGGTATAATTAAAAATGTAATGGCTAAATAGCCTATAAAACACAACATTGCGATGATGATTTTTTTACTCGAATGCATGTTACTAATTGGTGCTACTAAAAAAGGAAAAAGCATATAAGCCCACCACTCAACACTTATTGACCAGGAAGCATGATTCCAGCTAAACCAATTATGAAAGTTCATCGAATGCAAAAGCAACGTATTTGTAAGCATTGAAAAAGAAGTATTCTCAATTTGTAAAACTGGAATTTTAGGTATCCCAATTCTTCCTGAAATGAAAAACAAAACAATACAATAGCAAAACGTAAAAAAGTGCAAAGGGTAAACTCTTGCAAAACGTGCAACAGTAAATTTTTTAAATGATGCTTTATTTACGTTTGAAGCAAACATTTTGCCATACACATAAAACATTATAAACCCACTTAAAATAAAAAAGAAATCAACCATTAAGTACATTCTACTAAGCACCAT
>JANOYH010000256.1:0-1700 GCA_031428775.1 Bacteroidota bacterium | reverse complement strand
GTTAAAATCAAACATTGCACCTGCGATTCCTCCTTTTTCATTAAAGCATCAATAGCCAATAAAAATGCAAGCGTTTTTCCAGAACCTGTAGGCGACAAAAGCAAGATTTCTCTCTTTTGAAGAATGGATGAAACGCCTTTTTCTTGCATATCATTTAAAGAGGCGATACTTAAATTTGAGAGCAGTTGTTCTATTCTATTTGTATTCAATTGCATTTGCAAAGCTACTAAATTGTGGTGGCTTGATTATTTATGTCAAAAATCTCTTTATGCATTTGTCTGAAAAAGTAAATTCTAACGGATATTTGCATTCAATCTAAGTACTAACAGTGGACATATCCTTACATACAAAAAATATTCTGGGTTTGCAATTGCCTACAGACCCACGTTGGGTTGACCTCGCAAGCATTTCCATTGAAGCGATCTTAACAGACCATGCTTACTGCGAACAAAAAGCGGCACTTACTTGTATTTCTTATATACAGCGATACTCACATAGGGACTTATTAGTAGAAGAATTGGCCCCGATAGTGACCGAAGAATGGGGGCATTTTAGGATGGTCATTCAAGAATTAAAAAAACGCGGCTTTTCCTTAGGCAAACAAAGAAGGGACGAATATGTAAATCGATTGTTGGAATTTCAAAGAAAAGGGGGGCATATAGACGACCGATTTCTAGACCAGATGCTTACTATGGCATTGATTGAAGCACGAAGTTGTGAAAGGTTTAAAAGGCTTAGCGAAGGTTTGGAAGATGCCTACTTAAGGAATTTCTATAGAAAATTCATGGAGAGTGAAGCTGGACATTATACCCTATTTATAAACCTAGCAGATCATTATACAGACAAACAAAAGGTTAGGGCTAGATGGAAAGAATGGCTGGAATATGAAGCTGAAATTATGAAAGCAATAGCGATCAGTGGCGAAAGGATTCATTGAAAAAGGAAAGTTCTTTATTAAAGTCCAACTGCGGATATTGTTCCATTAATTTTTTAGTTTTATGGATATAGCTCATTAAAAACTTTTGGTGTTGTTGAGATTGGCTATTGAATGGTTTGTGTTGAAAGGCCAAGTTGATTTCCGCAATCTCTTTCATGAGTAATTGTGTAGGCTCATCTATACAAGCCCCCACTAATTTTTCCCAAACGTATTGCGTAGCTTGGTAATTGGGGTGAACTAAGTCTTCTGCATAGAAGCGATAATCGCGTAAATCATCAATTACCAATTCATAAGCTGGAAAATAATAGAGGCGACTGAATTTTTCAACCATATGGTGAACGGCTTGTATTAAAACAGCTTTGCTTCGATTGTTTTCTATTACCCCCTCTCGTAAATGCCTAACTGGACTGATGGTGAAAATCACTTGAATATTGGGATTGAACAAAAACAATCGATATAGCATATTGTCAAGCTTAGCCAAGGTTTCATCAACTGTCATTAATTTTTTGGAAAACCAATCGGCAGGCGCTTTATGATTATTAGCTACCACTGAATCTAAAATTCCATTGGCCGCTTTTTCAGTTAATGTATAAACCCAAGCAGAGCCAAGAGTAATCAATAAATAATTGGCATTTTTTAAATATTGGTGTGCATGTGATGTTGCCTGATTCAATTTTTCCAAACAATTTATTTCATTCAATGCAGAAAATCGACTATGGTGTTTCCAACTATGCCAAGCTTCATTAAAGTAAAACAAATCCGC
>JANOYH010000255.1:0-3518 GCA_031428775.1 Bacteroidota bacterium | reverse complement strand
TGAGCATCTCTTTGTTCGCAGCAAGCAATAGCATTTAATGCAATGCTTTGATTAGAAAATGAGATGGCAGAATCAAGCATCCCTTTTTTCTGAAAAACCTGAGCCAGGTTCCCTAATATAACGCCTCTTGATCTATCAGCCGATGAATTACTTGCAATTATACTAAAGGAACTAGTAATCGAAGAATTTCTGTTATCAGCCAATAAACGCAGGGCTTTGTTATAATAAAAGATGGCTGAATCTAGTATATTCAGCTCTGTGAAACAGATAGCAACATTGTCGATCGTTTCTGCAGTTTTATAATAATCTTGGGGGTCGTATAGTTGGTGATATGCTATGCTTTTTTTAAAGGATACAATCGATTGCGGGTAATTTTTTTGCCGGAATGTAATAAACCCCATTTTATCAGCAATTAAAAATTGGGTGAAATAATCATTGTAATGGGCACTAAATTTTTCAATAAAAAAGAATAATTCATTTGCCTTTTCAGGCTGATGCAGCTGATACAAAACTTCGGCTTTGTTTAAAAGCATTAACGAATATCGATCCGATTTTTTTGTGGCTACCTGATTCATTTCCATCAAAGCAATTGCAGAATCTATATATTTAACTACTGTATCGTTTGCGCTTATTTTATCTCGCCTATTTATTTTATCAATAGCAACAATCTTGTATTCAAATCGAACAAATTGCATCATTAAACTAGGGGCTTTAACACTATATAATATCGAGTCGCATGCTATTAGTGATTTTGCCATTTCTCCATCCGCAATTAATTTCCAAGCAGGCAAGAAATGTTTTTCTGCATCTTTGTATTGTTGTTGGTAATCAATCTGATTTTTGCATCCTGTCAGGGCAAAAAACAAACAGCATATAGAAATAGCTTTAAATATATTTTGTCTTAGTTTCATTTTTTGAGCGCTAATTAAGAAATGATTATTTCAAAAAAAGTCATAAAACCCCTTTATATAGTTGACATAGGCAGTTCAAAATAAAAAGTACTACCCTCAAATGGGATACTTATAAAATATATTTTACCGCCATGTGCTTCCACTATTTGTTTACAAATGGACAAGCCCAATCCAAAACTTTTCTCACCGGATGTACCTTCTCTTTTGATATTGGAAAACATGTCAAACACTTGTTTCTGTTGTTCTAAAGGAATACCAATTCCAGTATCTTTCACTGAAAGCAACAGTGTATTTTGTTGCTTTTTCATATTAACTATGATTGTACTATTTTGTGGACTAAACTTGATTGCATTACTAATTAAGTTTTCAAGAACTCTGCCAATTTTAAGTGCATCAATGGTAATATTCAAGGAATTTCCTTCTGATTGTGCAATTATTTTCTGCTGTTTTTCTTTGGCTTTATAGTCTAATAAAAAAACGGTTTGAGTAACTAATTCGTGCATATTTGTTACTACAAAATTTAATGATTCATTGGTAGTTTGATGTGTTTGTAATAATTCATTAATAAGTGACAATGCATTAGACGCCGTTTTTTGAATCATTTGTATGAAAGGCTTTGAGCTCTGTGTTAGACCATCATGACCTAAAATTTCATTGGCCAAATCAGCTAAGCCACCAATAGGGTTTTTTAAGTCCTCTGCCACTATATAAAGAATTCTATCTTTTTCTATATTTGCATTTTCTAAGTCGTTTTTTTGTGCACTTACTTGCTTGTTTAATTCTTTTAAGGTGGTATTAATTGCGGTAGATTTTTTGAAATTAAAATATACAAAACTGATTAAGATCAGCGCCAAACAAATCACGCCAATAGTTATCCATAAATATAATTTATTCAGTTCGTTGTCCTTTTTTAATAAATTCAAATCAGTACCCTTACTTTTAAATTGTAGGTCTTTAACAATATTACTTGTCTTATCTTTTTCAGTTAGACTATTGAGTGAATCTTTCATTTTTTGGTACATTTTGAAATAACCATATGCTAGATCATCATGTTGAAATGCGTCATTATATTCGGCCATTTGTCTATGCCAATTCAATTCTGGTTCAGTATTGGGCAAGCTATCTAGCCCTTTTCGTAACAAGAGTAGGTGTTGATACATTTTTGAAAAATCTTTTTTCAAGTAATTCATATCAATCAGGCGCATACTAGTAAGCTGTGCGTCTCTTTCTTCGCAACAAACAGTAGCATTTAGTGTAATACTTTTTATGCTCAAATCAATAGCAGTGTCTATTGCTCCTTTTAATTGATAGGAATGTGCAAGGTTGCCAAGAATAACACTAATAGATCTATCTGCTGCTAAACGACTGTCTTTAGCTGTTATGATAGAAGGCTTGATGAGTCTTCCCAAATCTTTTCGTTCGGAAATATAAATCAGTGCTTTGTTGTAATAATAAATAGAAGAGTCTTGGTTATTCAGTTTACTAAAACATAAGGCGATATCATCAATGGCTTGTGTGATGGAAAAATAGTCGTCAGGAGTACATTTTTTCTGAAGTAAATATGTTTGTTGAAACCCAGCTAGTGCCTGTTGAAAATCTTTTTGTCTGTACGATATAAAAGCCATTTTACCTGCGGTATGCGCTTGTGTACAGATATCATTGTAGTTTTTACTAAATAATTCAATTTGATAAAACAGTTCATTTGCTTTTTCAGGTTGATGCATTCTAAAAAGTGCATCTGCTTTTTGTAGCATTTGGGATGAATAAACATCTGGTAATTTTTCAGCAAGATGTTGCTGATTCATGTAAAGGAGTATGGAATCAGAATATAGTAACACAGCATCCCCATTATTGTAAAAGTCTCTATTATTCAATAAATTGATGATGCTGAATTTATTATAAAGAAAGCCAAGTCGATAACAGGCTTCATTTTGTTTTTCTACAGGAAGTATCTGCCACAAAGAATCTATAAAACCAAACGCTTCCTTGGGTTTATTTTGGGTAACTTTTATCCAAGACCTTTCAAAATAGGTATTTGCATCATTAAATAATTGTGGATAATTTTTTTTCTGTTGGCAAGAAAAAAATAGAAAAATAAAAATGAAAAGGGCAAAAATAGGTTTAAGACGCATTTGGATTGATAACCGGAAAACAATATGATTGCAATAATATTGGATTGTAGTATTATCTGGTTAAATATACATGAGTTCTGGGCATAAAAAAACCTCGATCAATAAAGATCGAGGTTAAATAAATATGGCAGCTACCTACTCTCCCGGCTTAACGCGAGTACCATCGGCCATGGGGGACTTAACTTCTCTGTTCGGAATGGGAAGAGGTGAACACCCCCGGCAAAACCACCATAAGCAATTCAAAGTCAAAATTCAACATTCAAAAGTCAAAATATGATGGAGTATGGTTTTTATACCTACTTTCTCTTTTGACTTTTTACTTTTTACTTTTAACTTAATAATTTACATATTGGGAGCAAATCTAGAAACAAGAATAAAAAAATAAAGCTTACGGGTAATTAGTACTACTTGGCTTTAATGTTACCATTTTTACACCTATAGCCTATCAACGTCATAGTCTCTGACGACCCTTAAA
>JANOYH010000254.1:0-9912 GCA_031428775.1 Bacteroidota bacterium | reverse complement strand
CTGATATCCCATTTCGCAAGGGGGAGCGAATATGAGTCAAGAAATCGGCTTGTAAAAATTTTTTTCATTCAATTTTCATCCACAGGTTATCCAAGCTTCATTCACAACGCCAATAGCTCTATCCACACAAATTACAATGGTTATCCACCAATTTCAAAAGTTTTCCGCCCTTTTTACCAAAATATACACAGAACCTTGTGAAGAAAGATTTTTCTTGAATTAGGGTATAAAACACAAAAAATGTCTTAACTACTAAGTGGGTTTACAGCATTTTATAACCTACTTTTGGCATCTGAAAAGCGTTTCCTGATATGACGATTAGTTACAATTGGTTAAGTGAATACCTCCCAGAAACATTGGATCCTGAAAAACTATCCAGGATATTGACTTCTATTGGGTTAGAAGTAGAGAGCCTTGAAAAATATGAGCGTATTAAAGGTGGACTCTCCGGCTTATTGATTGGAGAGGTTTTGGAATGTAGTGCCCATCCTAATGCAGATAAATTAAAACTTACATCGGTAAATATTGGTCAAAAAGAACCCTTGCAGGTTGTTTGCGGCGCAGCAAATGTGGCAGCGGGTCAAAAAGTGGTCATTGCGCCTGTAGGTACCACCATCTTTCCGATGTCTGGCGAACCTTTGACCATGAAAGTGGCCAAGATCAGGGGCGTTGAGAGTTATGGTATGATCTGTGCTGAAGACGAAATTGGACTTGGAGGAAGTCATGGTGGTATCATGGTTCTTCCAAACAACTTAGTTCCGGGTACTGCAGCAGCAACTTACTTTAAACCTTATTCCGACTGGATCTATGAAATAGGACTAACACCCAATAGGATGGATGCCATGAGTCATTTTGGCGTTGCTAGGGATGTTTGTGCCTATTTAACCCATCATCAAAAAGACGTACGCGTAAAAACACCCTTTGCAAATGGATTTAAGCATGACAATAACAATTTACCCATTAAGGTAATGGTAGAAAATGCAATAGCCTGTCCTAGATACGCTGGTATCAGCATCAGCGGTGTAACCATTGAAGATTCACCAGAATGGTTAAAAAATAGATTGTTATCAATTGGACTAAGGCCTATTAATAATATTGTAGACATCACCAATTTCATTTTGCATGAAACAGGGCAGCCCTTACACGCTTTTGATGCAGATGCCATTTTAGGTGGCGAAGTGGTGATAAAAAATTTAGAGAAAGGCACTGTTTTTAACACACTTGATGGTAAAGAAAGGATCTTGGATGAAAATAATTTGATGATTTGTAATGCATCTGAAGGAATGTGTATTGCGGGAGTTTATGGCGGACAAAAATCTGGTGTAACGGCAAATACTAAAAACATTTTTTTAGAGAGTGCTTGGTTTCAACCTTCCTCTATTCGTAAAACATCTTTACAACATGGCTTAAGAACGGATGCGGCTACCAGATTTGAAAAAGGAGTTGACATTGACAATACTGTAAACGTGTTAAAACGAGCTGTGTTAATGATCAAGGACATTGCCGGTGGAGAAATATCTAGCGAAATAGTAGATATTTATCCTGCGCCGCAACCGAAAACAGAAGTGTCTTTAAAGCACCATTACTTGAAAAAGTTGAGCGGTAAAAATTATCATGCAGATAAGGTAAACAGAATCCTTACCAGTCTTGGTTTTGAAATATTGAAAGAAGGCTTGGATGAATTGCGCGTGGCTGTTCCAAGAAGCAAGCCAGACATTAGTTTGCCCGCAGATATTGTGGAAGAAATTATACGAATTGACGGACTAGATAATATTGAAATTCCATCAACCATTACCATCAGTCCGGCTACAGATGAAACCGCTTTTAAAGAAAATTTAAAAGACAAGATTGCGAATTATTTAGTAGGACAAGGTTTCGTAGAAATCCTCACCAATAGTATAACCAATAGTAAATATTTTAGTGAAACTGTACTAGAAACAGCGGTAAAAATGATCAATAGCTTGAGTGCTGATCTTGACATTTTGCGTCCGTCTATGTTGGAGACTGGATTAGAGACATTGGCGTATAATTTGAATAGAAAAAACAACAACCTGCTTTGTTTTGAATTTGGCAAAACTTATACCAGTTCTGCACCAGGTGCCTATGCAGAAGCAGAGCATTTGGCATTATACTTTACAGGTTCAAATCAAGAAGCGCACTGGCATCAACAGGAATTGGCTTTTGATATTTTTAAAGCAAAAGGAGTTGCAGCTGCCATTTTGCAATTATGTGGTTTGCAAGGAGTACAGTTTGTGGCAATAGAAAATGAGCCCAATACATTGAGTTTGCGAGTTGGCAAGAAAGAAATTGGACAAGTGCTTGAAGTGGATAAAAAACGACTGGCCAATTTTGATATTAAACAGGCTGTATTTTATATAGATATTGATTTTGGGAAGTTGTTGTCATTGGCAAGTCAGAAAAAAATTACGTATAAAGAAGTGAGTCGTTTTCCTACCATGCAGCGTGATTTGGCTTTGGTAGTAGGAAGAAATATAAGTTTTGAAGCCATTGATCAACAAGTGCGAAAAACACAATTGGCTAAATTACAACAAGTAAGACTGTTTGATGTTTTTGAAAGCGACAAGTTAGGTGCGGATAAAAAATCGATGGCGGTGAGTTTTACATTTGTGGATGAAGAAAAGACACTGACTGACAAAGAAGTAGATGGTATGGTGACAAGGTTGATACAAAATTTCGAAAAAGAATTGGGTGCTGAAATACGGAAATAGTACACTTTATATTTAAATTAGATGAATGGTAGACCTTTCCTTGCAAATAAAATCGATTCAGGAAAAACTTCAGTTGTTGTTGAAGCAACAACTTCTTTTGCAAAAGGAGAACCAAAAGCTAAAAAAAGAACTAGAGAAAACCTTGTCTGACAAACAACAACAGGAAACCCAATTACAAGGATTGCTGTTACAGTTAGAAACTGCAAAAATTGGGTCTGAACATTGGAGCCCAGCGGATAAATTACAGATGGAAAAAAAGATAGACGGCTATTTAAAGGAAATTGAGAAATGCCTTTCTCTACTGAATACATAAACCATGGAAGAATTAATTCCCGTAAATATTGTCATTGCCGACAGAAGTTATCGGTTAAAAATTGTGCCATCCGACGAAGAGATGGTGCGCAAAACAGCGGGCCTCATCAACGATAAAATCACGGAATTCAAAACCAATTTTGCAGGGAAAGACATGCAGGACTATGTTTCAATGGCATTACTCTGGTTTGCAACGGAGCAGTCACAGTCTGAAAACCTGTTGGTAAAATGGAACGATCTATCCTTACAAGTGCTTGGCTTAGAAAAGCAATTAGACAAAGCATTACAAGAAAATCAGTAAGCCCTCCTTTCCTAAGTCGCTTCACTTTGATTATTTGACTATCTTCGTCCATCGTCATATACTTATTATGGAAAAATGAGTGGTGATTAGTGAAAAACGATTTTGAACTATTTTAAAAAATTTCCAAACACATGGATCAAACTATTGTTTCTATTATAATTGGTGTTGTATCACTAATTGTTGGAGCTATATCGGGAAAATTCCTATTCTCCAAAAACACAAAAAAACAGGTTGAAGACGCAGAATACCAAGCGCAACTTATCCTTAAAGAGGCTGAACTTAGAGCTGAGACTGTCAAAAAAGAAAAACAGTTAGAAGCCAAAGAGCGTTTTGTGCACTTGAAATCTGAGTACGAAAAAGAGGTAAATGAAAGAAACAGAAAATTGGGTGAAGCGGAGAATCGCATCAAGCAAAAAGAAGTTTCCATTAACCAGAAAGAGGCTGGATTAGACAAACAGACAAAGGACAACGAAGTGATTAAGGAAAACTTGAATCGCCAGATTGAAGTGGTTAATAACAAGCGTACCGAGCTGGAAAAGCACCAAGAAGAGCATATCCGTAGGCTAGAAAAAATTGCCAACCTTAGTGCAGAAGATGCAAGGGCTCAATTGATTGAGAGTCTTAAAGCAGAAGCGCAATCAAGGGCATTGAGTATTCAACAAGATATTATTGAAGACGCCAAACTGAAAGCCAATAAGGAAGCGCGTAAAATTGTTATTCAGTCTATACAGCGCACTGCTGCTGAGATCACTATTGAGAATACAGTTACCGTATTTAATCTGGAAACAGACGAAATCAAGGGCCAGATCATTGGTAGAGAAGGTAGAAATATCCGTGCTATTGAAGCAGCAACAGGGGTTGACTTAATTGTAGATGATACGCCAGAAGCTATTATCCTTTCCTCCTTTGATCCACTGAGAAGGGAAATTGCCCGTTTAAGTTTACAACGTTTGGTATCAGACGGAAGAATTCACCCAGCACGTATTGAAGAAGTAGTAGAGAAAACCCGTAGGCAATTAGAAGAGCAGGTGATGGAAATTGGGGAGAGAACCGTCATAGAAATGGGTATTCATGGCTTGCACAAAGAATTGGTTAGGATTGTAGGGAAAATGCGTTTCCGTTCTTCTTATGGTCAGAACTTATTGATGCACAGTAGAGAAACCGCCAACCTTTGTGGCATCATGGCTGCTGAACTTGGAATGAATCCGAAATTGGCTAAAAGAGCGGGTCTCTTACACGATATTGGGAAGGTTCCTGATGAAGAAACCGAATTGAGTCACGCCTTATTAGGAGCCAAGCTGGCCGAAAAATATGGTGAAAATCCAGCCGTTGTGAATGCTATTGGCGCTCACCACGATGAAATGGAAATGCAATACGTGATTTCACCTATTATTCAAGCTTGCGATGCAATTAGCGGAGCTCGTCCGGGTGCAAGGCGCGAAATCATGCAGCAATACCTGCAAAGGATTAAAGACTTGGAAAACCTAGCAATGGCTTATCAGGGTGTAGAAAAAGCCTATGCCATTCAAGCTGGTAGGGAATTAAGGGTAATTGTGGAGGCTGAAAAAGTAACCGATGGCGATAGCGACAAGCTAAGTTTTGAGATTGCACAGAAAATTCAGACCGAAATGACCTATCCGGGCCAGATTAAAGTAACCGTTATTAGAGAAAAAAGGGCCGTAAACGTAGCGAGATAAAAAATATGTTGATTTAACAGTAGTATTTTATATTTTTTCCGCTACCTTTGCCGTCCGTAAAAAATTAAAGTTATGAACGCAGCAGTTCAGTTTGTACACGAACAATTGACCGTTAAGAAAGAATACCCTAAGTTCAAAGCAGGTGATAATATCACCGTTAACTATAAGATCGTAGAGGGTGGTAAAGAACGTATCCAGAGTTTCCGTGGTGATGTAATCAAATTACAAGGTAACGGAGCAACGTCTTCTTTTACCGTACGTAAGATATCTGATGGCATAGGCGTTGAACGTCTATTTCCTATCTTGTCGCCTAATATCGACGGAATCATTTTGAATAAGTCTGGTAAAGTGCGTCGCGCTAAACTTTACTACCTCCGTGAGCGTAGTGGTAAAAGTGCTCGTATTAAGGAAAAAAGATTCTAATCTTGATAGAGCAATAAAGAAAAGCGGAAGGTTAGTGTCACTAAACTTCCGCTTTTTAGTTAAATATTGCGAAGCTTTTGCATTATTTAATTGTATGACATTTCTTTTGCCTTAACTTTGGTAACCTCAAATCAAATTTTATGGGAAACTTTGGATTTCAAGAAATAGCACTTATCGCAGTTGTTGTATTGGTATTGTTTGGTGGTCGTAAGATCCCAGAATTCATGAGAGGCCTTGGAAAAGGTATCCGCGAGTTCAATGATGCTAAAAACAATGTGAAGAAAGAATTGGAAGAAGGTATGAAAGAGAAGGATAGCACTCCTACTACCCAACCTTAATTGCGCATCATTAAATCTCTCTAGCCTTTGTTTCGGTATAGCTCAATCAAAGACTATCATCAGTCATTGCAGAACGGCCAAACCACCTGTGTGGAGGCCGTTCGTTGTTATATAGATGCGATTACCGCAAAACCACAACTGAACGCATTCTTAGAAGTATTTTCGGAAGAAGCCTTACAAAAAGCAGCGGATCTTGACGCCAAAAGAAAAGCAGGAGCCCCCATGGGCAAATTGCATGGTGTGGTTGTGGGCATTAAAGACGTGATCTGTTATAAAGGCCATACTATTACTGCCGGTTCCAAAATCCTAGAAAATTTTAAAAGTGTTTATTCTGCTACTGTTGTAGAGAAAATGTTGGAGGAAGAAGCCATTATCATTGGCCGACAAAACTGCGATGAATTTGCCATGGGGAGCAGTAGTGAAAACTCTGCATTTGGTCCTGTTAAAAATGCGCTTGATGAGTCTAGGGTGCCAGGTGGCTCATCTGGTGGTTCAGCAGTGAGTGTTCAGGCAGGATTTACCATGATTAGTTTGGGATCTGATACCGGCGGCTCTGTTAGGCAACCTGCCGATTTCTGTGGGGTTGTGGGTGTTAAACCAAGCTATGGAAGGATCTCCCGTTATGGTCTCATTGCTTATGCTTCTTCGTTTGACCAGATTGGCATTTTTGCGCTTTCGGTGGAAGACGCAGCCCTTGTTTTGGAAGTCATTTCTGGCAAAGACAATTTTGATAGCACTCTTTCTCAAGAACCTGTACCAGCTTATAGTAAGTTTTTGGGTAATGGCCACAATTTGGTTGAGTCAAAAAAGACCTATAAAATTGCTTATTTTAAGCAGGCATTGGAACATCCGGGATTGGATATCGATATCAAAGAAGCCTTTTTTAAGTTGATAGACCAGCTTCGAGCGGCCGGTCATCTAGTTGATCCTATAGAATTCAATTTCCTGCAACAAGTAGTCCCTACCTATTATGTGTTAACTACTGCCGAAGCTTCCAGTAACCTTGCTCGTTTTGATGGGGTACGATATGGGCATAGAACCAGTATACAAAATGTGGACTTAAACGAACTCTATAAAGCATCCCGAACCGAAGGTTTTGGAAAAGAGGTTCAAAGACGCATCATGTTGGGGAGTTTTGTATTGAGCTCTGGTTATTTTGATGCATATTTTACTAAGGCTCAACAGGTTAGACGCTTATTGTGGAACAAATCAAACGAAATTTTTGCAACATACGAAGCCATATTATCTCCCACGGTTCCTTCAACTGCTTTTAAATTAGGAGAGAAGTCGGACGACCAAGTTGCTATGTTTTTAGCCGATATCTACACCGTTTTTGCAAACCTAGTGGGTATTCCCAGTATATCCATCCCGCTTTTTAAACATCCCAATGGGATGCCTTTTGGTTTGCAATTGATGACCAATCATTTTAAAGAAATGGAACTTTTGCAACTTTCACAGACCATGATGGAGCTAAAGAAGTAGCTTATTAAGCCTTCACAAAGCATTAAGTAATTAGAAGTTAACTTTGCATTTCAAAAAATTGGCACAATTAGATGAAATGGTTTGGTCATAGTATGTTTTACAGTCAATCTATATCCCGCATAATGCTGGTTGGATTTGCTTGTATGGCAGGCACTATTGGTACCCTATCTTTTACGACCGATTTGACTTTTAAAGAAAAACAGTTGGTAGCCGATACCACGCGCGATAAATATGGTTTCCAAAGCCTTTTCACTGTTGCCAAATTTGACGCCAATAAACCCTATATAGACCAACTCAATCCCAGAGCGGTTTCATTTGTGCAAGAATATGTACGCAAGCAAGGAAAGGAACTGGAGCGAATGAAGGGTTGGGGTAAACCCTATTTTGATTTGTACGACAATGTATTAGGCTTATATGGTATTCCAAAAGAAATGAAATACCTGAGTGTGATTGAGAGCCATTTACAAGCAGGCTTAGTTTCATGGGCTGGGGCTGCTGGCCCTTGGCAAATCATGGATTATGAGGGCAAGCGATTTGGGTTACGCGTTGGAGGCATGCACGATGAACGAATGGACTTTTATAAAAGTACCCATGTAGCAGCCAAAATCATGAAAGAATTGTATGCCGAATTTGGAGATTGGTTATTGGTTGTGGCTGCTTATAATGGTGGGGCTGGAAGGGTACGTCAATGCATTAGAAAATCTGGAAGTAAGGATTTCTGGGACTTACAATATTTTTTACCAGAAGAAACCAGGAACCACGTAAAAAAATTTATAGGTACCCATTATGCAATGGAGGGCGGGGGTGGGTGGACAACCCTTACTGCAGATGAAACCGAAACTATGAAAGCTTCCATGGTTAAAAACAATCATGTTGTTCAATTAAATGAAGCCGAGTCAGCAAACACAACGTTGATAGAACTCAGTGGTAGGTACCTTTCAATGGTGGTAAGCAACGGGCTAGCATTAGATATCACACAATTCAATCGATTAAATCCGGGCTTTGATAAATCCCTTGCCGAAGGAAAAAAATTCCAAATGCGTTTGCCCAATGAAAAATTGTCCATTTTTGAAGCCAAAAAAAGTCAGCTCTTAATGGAATCTTTTAGGTTGCTGATTGAAGGAAATATTGCGACTAAATAAGCTATCCACTTTGTTGATGCAAGACTTGTAGAATGGCGGCGGCCTTTGCCAAACACTCTTCATATTCTTTCTCTGGGTCGCTATAAAAAGTAATTCCACCACCTACTTGATAACTTAAATATTGATTCGCTTCATTGTATTGGATGCTTCGGATAACGACATTGAAGTCAAAGTCTTTTGATGGATCAATATAGCCTACTGCACCGGAATAGAGACCCCTTTTAGTTTCTTCTAATTCTTCAATCAATTGCATCACTCGATGCTTAGGAGCTCCTGTCATACTGCCCATAGGAAAGCTAGCTTTTAAGATCTCGCAAAAATCCTTGTTAGGATTGGGCACTCCTGAAATAGTAGAAATCATTTGGTGTACTTGTGGAAAACTGTAGATCCCAAAAAGTTCATCCACTTTAACGGAACCACTCAAACAAACTTTACTCAGGTCGTTTCTTACCAAGTCAACCACCATTACATTTTCTGCTCTGTCTTTTACACTTTCACGTAATTGTTCTTTTAAATGGTTGTCATTTGTTGCATTGGCTAAATCCCTTTTTACCGTTCCTTTAATAGGTTGCGAAATGAGTCGATTATTTTTTTTCTGGAGATATCTTTCCGGGCTTGCACAGAGCAAGTATTTAGAATGATACTTATAAAAACAGGCGAAGGGATTGGGAGAAAGTTTTGTAAGCTGTAAGTAAATCTGAACGGGGTTGATATTGGCTTGTTCAGAAAAATATTCTTGACAAAAATTTACTTCATAGCAATCACCCAAGAGAATATGTTGTTGCAGCGTTTTAATTTTTTGAAGATAATCCTCTTTAGAAATTCTTGGTTGAATGAATAATGTGTTTCCATTTTGTTCTGGAATATTCATTTTTTGAATAGCAGAAAAAATCTCTGTTGGATGAATGGTAGCCGATGCTATGGAAACTTGATTGCCTGTTAATTCAAGGATGATGGCTGGTTGAAAAAAGTATAGATCAGGAAAGGCAATATGATCGGGATGGTTTGATTTGATGCCTGCAATTTCTTCTTTCAAGTCGTAGCTCAAGTGTCCAAAGACCCAGTCATTTGTATCTGCAATGAATGTAGAGAGGGAATTCAATTTATTAGAAAGGGGCAAACAATCGGAGAGGGTGTCAACAGCTAATATGCAATCGATAGTGGAATAGGGAGATGCGTAATGATGGTTGTCTAATAAAGCACAAATGTTGAACTGGTTTGCCCAGATCAACATTTGCATTTTAAATGTATTTGGTTGAAGGACGGTATGAGAAGATTGCATTCTATGCACCTTGTGGATGCTTAAAAGTCGTCGTCTTCATCGTCATCAAATCCTGTGTCTTTATCATTGAATAAGTCGAATTCTTTGAAGTCTTCATCAATTTTGAAATCGTCGTCTTCATCTGCTTTTTTCTTGGCGCCACCTGTTGCTGGAGCTTTTTTACCCTTGCTTTTAGGGATATCAAATTCGTCAAAGTCAGGATCCCA
>JANOYH010000253.1:0-4991 GCA_031428775.1 Bacteroidota bacterium | reverse complement strand
GCCGGGTAGGGCATTGGTTATATATTTCAAAGGTTGTAAAGGAGTGAAAGTTACAGATGTTACACTCAAGAATGCATCCGACTGGGTGCAAGATTACCGAGAATGTGATGATGTGGTAATCAATCATATTACTGTTCAAAGTACAGCTTATTGGAACAATGATGGATTAGACATTACAGATTCAAAAAATGTGCGCATCACCAATTGTTTTATTAATGCATCTGATGATGCACTTTGTTTTAAATCAGAAAATCCAAAGTTTTCTTGTGAAAATATTTTTGTAGATAGTTGTACGTTAAGGTCCAGCGCTAATGGCTTAAAATTTGGTACTGCTAATGCAGGAGGGTTTAGAAATTTCAACATATCTAATCTTACTATTTTTGATACCTATCGTTCCGCAATTGCACTTGAATCAGTTGATGGAGGTTATATGGATCATATAGATATCAGAAATGTAATTGCAAAGAATACAGGTAATGCAATATTCATCAGACTTGGACATAGGAATGTAATAGGACCAGTTAGTACCATTAATGGCATTTATATAGCAAACGTTAAAGCAGAAATACCATTATTTAAGCCAGATCAGGGTTATCCAATTGAGGGCCCTCCAGATCATCTTCGTCCGGGTTTTGATAAGATGCCTGTTCGCCCTTCTCATTTCCATATTTATGGGCACCCATACCTGCCTTATAATTTGATACCTTCTTCTATCGTGGGCATTCCTGGTCATCCTGTGCAAAATGTTACCATGGAGAATATTGAAATCTGTTATGGTGGAAGGGCAAATAAAGACATCGCTTATATCCCTTTAAACACCATCAGTTCCATTCCAGAGAATGAACAAGCATATCCTGATTTTTCTATGTTTGGAGAATTACCCGCTTGGGGTTTCTACATGCGCCACGCAGAGGGAATTGTATTTAAAAATTTCAAAGTAAGTTATAAAGAAGATGATTTCAGACCAGCTTTTGTGTTTGATGATGTAAAAGGAATTGAAATGACTGAGGTAGATATTCTTAGTTCCAAAGAATTGCCCGTAGTTCTTCTAAATAATACTTCAAAAATGGTTATAAAAAGCCTTCGGATGCCTGTAAGTAATGAAATGGGAATTCAGAAAACAAATAATAAATAAAGAATAATTAAGGGAATATGAGAAAGTTGACATTATTAATAATACTCTTGATATGCATCCAATTCAATAGTTATGCTGTTGAAAAGGTCCACATAAAACCTTCGGATGATGTTTTCGTGAAACATTTCGACTTTAAAAAACTTTCTCCTTTTCAAAAGAAAATATTTGATGATTTTATAGAAGATGAATTCCCTAAAGGTTCTGCTGTTTTAGAAATCTTAAATGAGAAAGCAGGTACAAGAAATAAAATGAGATTAGCGGAAGCCCTTTTTTTAAGAAATAAAAAAGGCGATATTCAACATGCAATTACCATTATCAAATGGATATTTAAGCTCCAAAATTTGAACGAAAATACCAAAGATTATGCTGTTTGGAAAGGATCTATAAATGATAAAACTTATGACCAAAACATGCGTGAGTTCATAGGTACTGATTTGATTATCGTATACCACAAGTATAAAGACTTATTCCCGGAAGATTTCAAAAAGGAATTGGGAACTTGTTTGGTTCGCACTGCAAAGGGAGCATTGATGCGTAACGTAAACCCTGATTACAATAATATTTCCATCATGAGTTCTTTTATGATGGAATATGTAGGAACTGAATTTAAAATACCGGAGTTGTCATTTGCAGGAATAGAAAAAGCAAAACAGATTTTTTCAAATTTTCAAAAATACAATACCCTTTGTGAATATAATTCGCCCACTTATTATGGGGTAGACTTTGTTGGGCTTGCCTTATGGCGTGAATTGTCTTTTTCAAAAGAACTACAAGAAATGAGTACAATTCTGGAGAGGGAATTATGGTTGGATGTTGCCAGTTTTTATAATGCCAACCTTCAAAATATTTGTGGTCCTTACCTAAGAAGTTATGGCATCGATATGAAAAAATATACTGCTATTCTTGGTATCTGGATCGCAATGGCAGTAGATAATCCTACAATAGCTTCTATACCGGGAAGAGCAGGAGAACATAATGAATCAAACTTTATCGTACCTATTTTGGATTTAGGAATTTCAATACCGAAAAAGGCACTAGCTCAGTTAAAACAATTTGAAAATTCAAGGTTCTTAACAAGAACAACTTCTAATTACTATGAAGGCGACCGCCTGAAAAAAGTTACTGCATACATCCAGAAAGATTGGATGATGGGTGGACTATGGGGAAACAGAAAAGTATCGCATATTTTAAAAAATGGTACGATGCACTGGATGTCTCTAAATGGTGATATTGGTTGGCTCTTTATTCCTGGGGAAGGTGTAACAAATGTTAAGGTTGATGAGAAACAAATGAAAATATATTTGGCTGACCCTAAAGCAAAAACGTTTAGCATATTTGTCTATTTAAATAACTGTTCGATTGATGATTTCAAAGATGATATTTGGAATTTACTTCCAATGCAACTTGGTGTACAAAGTATTTTAAAGAGGACAGGTACCATAAGTTTATCACCTGAAGAAATTGGTAATGAAGGTGTTGGTACAAAAGACTTCCCTTTTGTAATTAAAGTAACATATAGTATTCTAGAGAATTTTGATATGAAGGAACCATTAGTTACAATAACGCCAAAATATCAGAATTAATTTTCTATCGCATATTAAGTTGTTTCGTTCACAGATACCTTATAAAATTGGTAATAATAATATTTTTTGTGAAAAGAGTTGATAAAATAGTCAGACTTATATTTTTGGTTTTTGTGCTTTTGAATTATAAGTTTCAAAGCGTAAGCCAAGGTCTGCCTATGTTCCAAAATGAAAAAGCACCACAGCATGAACGAATTATCGACTTGCTTTCAAGATTAACAGTAGAAGAAAAAATCAGTTTGCTTATAGCTTCCTCTCCTGGAATACCTCGTTTGAAGATCGACAAATATTTTCATGGTAATGAAGCTTTACACGGTGTTGTGCGCCCTGGTAAATTCACCGTTTTCCCTCAAGCAATTGCGCTTGCAAGTACTTGGAATCCAGCACTGATGTATGCTACTGCAACAGCCATTTCTGATGAGGCAAGAGCCAGGTGGAATGAACTGGGGGGTGGAAAAAAACAACTAGCTAAATTTAATGATTTGTTAAGTTTTTGGTCGCCAACCATTAATATGGCTCGTGATCCACGCTGGGGACGAACACCGGAAACTTATGGTGAAGATCCCTACTTATCGGGTGTGATGGGGGTTCAATTTGTAAAAGGCTTGCAGGGGAATGATCCTACCTATTTAAAAGTGGTTTCTACCCCAAAGCATTTTGCTGTTTATAATAAAGAAGGGAACAGGTATATGAATGATGCAATAGTTTCCATGCGCTTATTAAGGGAATATTATTTACCTGCATTTGAAGCCTGTATCAAAGAGGGTAAAGCTGCTTCAATTATGACGGCTTACAATGCCGTGAATGGAATTCCTTGCACTGCAAACAATTGGTTGTTAACAAAATTACTGCGAGACGAATGGGGGTTTAAAGGTTATGTGGTATCTGATTGTGGTGCGCCGAATCATTTGGTAGATGCACATCAATATGTAAAAACAAAAGAGCAAGCGGCAATGGTTTCCATTAAAGCGGGACTAGACCTAGAATGTGGGGATGATGTTTACATGCAACCTTTACTCAATGCATATCATCAGGGGATGGTTAAGATAACTGTTATTGATAGCGCGGCTTATCATGTGATTCGTGCACGAATGCAATTGGGATTATTTGATTATGCTGGATCAAATCCATATGATAAGATTTCTTCTGATGTGATAGGATCTAAAAAACACAAAGAGTTGGCACTAGAAACAGCAAGAGAAAGTATGGTTCTTTTAAAAAATACAAATGAAATACTACCGCTGAATTTGAAAAAAATAAAATCCATTGCGGTTGTTGGAATTGATGCAGCTAATACAGAATTTGGGGAGTATAGTGGTATCCCATTTGGAGAACCTGTATCTATATTACAAGGAATTAAAAACAAAGTAGGTAGCCAGGTTCAGATTAACTATGCAGCTTGGAAAGCGATCAATGGGTTGGAAGGTTATTCAATTATTGGGAAGGAATTTTTTCCCGAAGGCATGAGCGTAGCATATTTTAATGGTCTTACGCTGGATGGTCCTTCAAAAAAAAGGTTTGAATCAGTTATTGAATTCGATCCTGCTAATCAAGCACCAGATGGTTTTCCTCCAACAACACCAGTATCTGTTAGGTGGAAAGGGAAACTGAGACCAACTACTAGTGGCAAATACAGTTTCGGGTTTTTAGCTAAAGATGGATCTAGACTATATCTCAATAATAAACTGATCATCAACTCTTGGCGAAGAAAATCTCCAGTTTCTGATTTCGTTGATATTGATTTGGAAGCAGGAAAAGAATATGACATCATAGCTGAATATTTCAATTATCGGAAACCAATTGTTGCTAAACTTTTGTGGAGAGTGCCAGATGAAACAAAAAATTATACTGACCTTTTTGCCGAGTCGATTAAATGTGCCAAAGAATCTGAAGTAACCATTGCAGTGATTGGAATAAATAGATTGTTTGCAAGAGAAGGACATGACGGCGAAAGTATCCGGCTATCAAAAGATCAAGAAGTATTTATTAAAACTATTTACGCAGCTAACCCTAAAACGGTAGTAGTTTTTGTTGATGGAGGCTCATTAGCAATTGGCTGGATTAACGAAAATATTCCTGGTATCATTCATTCTTGGTATTCTGGACAAGAAGGTGGGAATGCTGTAGCAGATGTTTTGTTTGGAGATTATAATCCAGCTGGAAGATTGCCGCTTACCTTCTATAATGGTCTGGAGGAACTGCCATCAATAGATGATTATGATATAACCAAAGGAAGAACCTATCAGTATTTCAAAGGAAAGCCATTGTATGCT
>JANOYH010000252.1:0-3051 GCA_031428775.1 Bacteroidota bacterium | reverse complement strand
AGAAAAATAGTCAACAATAAACTGGTAATTCCATACCGAATCGCTGCGGTTTAAATTGACAACTGCATTTTGAAGCCCCAAAAACTTGAGGGTGGTTTTTTTTCTGAAAAAGAACCAGTCGGTAATACGCAGTTTCAAATGGCTTGCATATAATAAAGTATCTTTTTGTTTATCTCGAATCATGATGCCGTCAATATTCAACCTATTGAATAATGAGAAGCTAACGTGTTGGATGCTGATTTCAGTTCCTATTTGTTTCGAAAATCGCTTTGTGACAGATGAAACCAGTACATTTTGTACAAATTCGGTTTGTAGGGATATAAAAATTAGGAGAAATAAGGCAATTATGCTTAGTAGGGTACGACGCGATATTTTAAGAAATCTATTCAGGAACTAAATACTTTGAGGGTTAAAATTAAACAATACTAACAGAAAGGCAAATACAATACCATATTTTGGCTTTTAAGATAATTACTCATTAAGTTTAAAACGATATCTTTCTTATGTCATCAGAGGGGATGTTTAGTATCCTGACACAGAATCATCTCCCCTAATATCGGCGGCAGTTTCTCGTTTGCCATCTGACAATAATTTTATAGCTTCCGTTCTACCAATAGCATTCGTTTCTACTAATTTATACCCCATTTCAATCAACTGTTTCTTAACATTAGCGTCAAAGCCTTTTTCAACGGTTACTTGATCAGGCATCCACTGATGATGAAATTTTGGTTTATTGATTGCATCCGAAGCAGACATGTTAAAGTCAATGATATTCACAATTCCTTGAAAAACAGACGTGGGTATGGTTGTTCCTCCAGGTGTTCCAATCACCACATAAGGCTTTTTGTTTTTGAGTACAAGGGTAGGTGTCATAGAGCTAAGCATTCTTTTCCCGGGGGCAATTGCATTGGCTTCTCCTCCAATTGCACCATACATATTAGGTACACCCGGTTTTACGCTAAAATCATCCATTTCATCATTCAATAAAAATCCTGCTCCTTCAACAACTGTTTTGCTACCATACGTATTATTTAAAGTGGTTGTAATGCTAACCATATTTCCAAAAGCATCCATAATGCTAATATGTGTAGTCTCTTCACTTTCATGAATTACACCCGGATTGATGGCCTTACTATTACCTGCTTTTAATGGAATAAAATCACTCATTCTTTGTGTTAAGTAGGCATCACTGGTTAATGTTTTAATAGGTACTTTCCAAAAATCTGGATCGCCCATATGTTCAGCCCTGTCTGCATAAGCCCTTCTTTCCGTTTCAATCATCAACTGAACACTCTTTGCAGTTTGAAATTTGTAATCTTGCAGTGGAAATTTTTCCACCATCTTAAATACTTGGTTAAGAATCAATCCTCCACTACTTGGTGGGGCAAAACTGATGATATGGTGCCCGCGATAATCGAATTCTATTGGGTCACGTAATTTTGCCGTATAATTTTTTAAATCTGCTAAACTAATGATGCCATTTCCTTTTTGCATTTCAGCAACAATAAGTTGTGCTGTTTCGCCTTCATAAAATCCTTTTGCGCCGTCTATTTGTATGCGTTTCAAGGTGGCAGCCAATTCTTTTTGTATAAGGGTATCGCCAACCTTCCATTTAGATTCTTTTACAAAAGCCACTGGGTGTGCGTTTTGTTTTATGAAATTTGCTTTTTCACTATTAAATCCCGATGCTTGTCGCTCAGTTACCACAAATCCAAATTCCGCAATATCAATTGCTGGTTGGATCAACTGTTTGAATGGTAGTTTTGCATAAGGAAGGGTGGCAAAAAGTCCTGCCACAGTTCCTGGAATACCAGATGCTAAATGACCCACTTGTGATAGGTTCATTTGTGGATTCCCATTTTTATCGAGATACATATCCCGAGTGGCTGTTGCAGGGGCAGCTTCGCGATAATCAAGGCCAATCATTTCTCCATTTCTTTGTCGAGCTAGCAAAAAGCCACCTCCACCAATATTTCCAGCACCAGGATAAACCACTGCCAGTGTTAGTTGTGCAGCAATTGCTGCATCAAAAGCGTTCCCCCCTTGTTGCATAATGGCTGCACCAACTGCACTTGCCAAAGGGTGTGCAGAGCTAATGGCAGCAGATCTATACAGTGCGCTTTTCTTTATCTCATAGTGAAAGGGATCTACTTTTTTGCCCGGGCCAACTATCGAATTTTGTGCTTGTAGCTGCTGGCTTAGTACAAAAATTGCCAGTAGACATAGGTTGGAGGTCATTTTCATTGTTGAAAATTAATTGATTTGACACAAAAAAGGATCAGTTGCTATCAAATTTGTGAAAAAATAGATGGCATTTTTAATGGAGGGCTTTTCTAGTTTGCCTACATTCACGCCTCATTTGAGTTCTATGAAACAAACTGCATATACGTTATTGTTTTTATTGGTAGGAAATATGGCTTTGGCACAAGGGTTACAGAGTCCCGACCAGTTCTTAGGTTACCCACTGGGTTCAAAATATACCCGACATCACAAAGTGGTGGAATATTTTAAAGCTGTTTCAGCTGTTAAGTCAGAAATGGTTAAAGTAGAAAAATATGGGGAAACAAACGAAGGGAGGGAACTAATGATTAGCATTATTGCTTCTCCTGAAAACTTGAAAAGAATTGAAGCGATTAGATTGAATAACCTCCAATTGGCTGGAGTTTCCAAACAAAATACTGCTTTAGCTGATGCGCCTGCCATTGTTTGGTTGAGTTATAATGTACACGGCAATGAGACTTCATCTTCCGAAGCAGCCATGAAAACACTCTTTGCATTAGTGGACCCCAACAATTCGCCAACAAAAGAGTGGTTGAAGAATACGGTGGTTATTATAGACCCTTGTATCAATCCTGATGGAAGAGACCGATATGTGAATTGGTTTAATTCCATGGTAGGTGTAAATGCCAACCCTGATCCACAGTCGCGCGAACACATAGAACCATGGCCTGGCGGTAGAAGCAACCATTATAATTTTGATATGAACCTCGACTGGGCTTGGCAAACACAAGTGGACACGCAGCAACGCATTAAAAAATATCAAGAGAGGTT
>JANOYH010000251.1:0-5417 GCA_031428775.1 Bacteroidota bacterium | reverse complement strand
TCCTAATTGTCCTTGTTCTAAATTTTTTGCTCCCAATACTGATTGTACCATTGATTGATCGGTACAAAAGAATGCAATTGCAGCAACAGGATAGCCCAATAGTATAGCATGCCAAGGATAACTTTTATCAGATGCAGGATGAATTAAATTCCAATAGTGAGCTGGCGCTTTATGAAAAAGAGCTTGAATACCTCCTACTTTATTAATACCGAATATGACCAATAACAAGGATACCGCAATCAATAAAATCATTTGAAACACATTGATTCTGGCAATGGCTTTTAATCCGCCTGCAAAAGTGAATAAGCCTGCAAATAATACCAGAACAGTAACTGATTGCCACATGGGTAAGTGCAAAATTTGACGCACTAACACACCTCCCGAAAACAATCCGAGCGAAAGCCATGAAATCAGTATTTTAATCAGTGCATACCAAGCAAGAATATTCTGTGTAGAATCGCCATAGCGTTTGCCCATGTATTCCGGCATGGTGCTCACTTTTGCTGCCAAATATCTTGGCGCAAATACCATTGCTAACAACATCAAGAAAATAAATGCATACCATTCAAAGTTGCCAGCAACAATGCCTGTACTATAACCAATGCTAGCAAAGGCTAAGAGCATTGAAGGACCCACATTAGTACCCCACATATTAAACCCAATACTTGCCCAGCCTAGAGAATTTCCTGCTAGAAAAAGTGTGCCTTCTTGTTTTTTAGCAGTAAAGCTTGCGCGATATCCAATGACCAAGAGCACTATTAGATAAATAGCAATGATCAAAAAATCTAATAGTGTCAACTTATCAATGATATCATTATTCATTAGTGATGGCTTTAAAATTTAGTCCGTTTTCTTTCAACACATCAGCTATTAAAATCGGTTTCCCCTCTTGTAAACTTTTGTCCATTGCGTGTAATACAGCAATGGTTCCTATCCCTTCTTTTAAATCAGGGAAAGCAGTAAAGTCCCCTTCAATAGAATCAGCAAAATAATCTAGATAGTTTTGGTATTCACCTGCATGGTGACTCTTTCCTTCAAACCTAAAATAGTGTTTCATTTTGTGTTCCCAAGTTTGCAATCTTTCTGCACCCGTATTGTCAGTGATGGCATATCGCAAATCCATATAATCACCCTGACTACATCCTTCCGTTCCTCTCAGAATGCAACTCATTTCACTATCTCTTGTTACGGGTTGTACTGGACCTGTATAACAACCACTTACCCTAGCAACCCTACCATCACTTGCTTTGAAAATAAAGTGCATTGTATCTGGGTGCTGCAATCCGCCTTTTTTCCCGTTTGCACTGAGCATACCATAACCCATCACTTCTTGAATATTGGGAAGGTACCATCGGA
Source organism: Bacteroidota bacterium (assembly GCA_031428775.1). Classification (GTDB taxonomy): domain Bacteria; phylum Bacteroidota; class Bacteroidia; order Chitinophagales; family Chitinophagaceae; genus Sediminibacterium. The sequence goes on along the minus strand of JANOYH010000251.1, from coordinate 4,061 downwards.
TAAAATCAACAGGATGACTCAACCCACCATACAACCATTTAAAAGACTGCTGCAAACTCCAAGGCTTTTCTAAAAACCAACGGTGATCGGCGTGATAGTAAGCTTCAACAGTTATTAAGTCGCCAATTTGTCCAGCTAGAAAATCTTCTCGCTGTTTTTTCATCGGCTCGAAGAAGCGGGAGCTTTGTCCCACGAAAATTTTCTTCCCCATTTTCTTTTGCAATTCAATCAGTTCTTTTGCCTTACTCAAGTCGTCAATAAATGGCTTGGTGCATACAACGTGTTTACCGTGTTCCAATGCCAATTTGATATGCGTGATATGCAAATGATCTGGTGTATAAATAGCAATTACGTCAATGGTTTCATCCGCCAACATTTCTACATATTCAGTAGTGTATTCATACATCTTAAATTCGTCGGCTCTTTTCCTACACAATTCAAGATCGAGGTCGCAAATCATTTTTAGGTTCCATTTTGTGCTATTCATTGCAGCAGAAATGGTACTTCTACCTTCACCTAATCCGAGTATACCTAAGTTTAACATGATATGATTTGTTTAATTAATTGGTTTTAAAAATACCCATACCTCGCCTGGTATGGTTCCTGCAATCCCTTCTTGATATTGCTTCATAATATTATTCCAATCACTCACCCTTGGATTATTTTCTGTTGTTTTTGGATTGAGCTCATCCAATGTTTTTCCTTTCGGGATGCTAATCACCAACATCAACTGGCGATCATTCTCAAAGACCTGTAATTGCTGAAACGATGCATTGCAAAAGCCTTTGGCTACTTCTGGCCATTTTTTAAATTGGCTTGCATGGTATTCTTTATAGGCAGCTTGCATAGTCGTATCTTTTACAAGATTGGCTGTAAGAATAATATGATCCCATTCTTTTGCGACAACTGCATCTTGACAATTTTTTTCTCTTACAAAATCGTACAAAGGATTTCTATAAATTTTCACGACTGCTTTTGGAAACAGACTAAAGAGTTCTTGATGTATAACAAATGTGTTCTCTATTGGGGCATATACAACCCAATGATTTTTCCATTGATAAATTTGATTTGTAGCAATGCCATGACTTGCACAAAATGAAGAGAGTTTCTCTATAACTTCTTTTTCATTGGCAATTATTTTATCCGATGAAAAACTGATTTCAATGACCGTTAGTTTTAATGCATGATTAATCTTTTGCTTACTTGTTTCAGGTGTGACTGAAATTTCATTTTTCAAATACTGGTATGGGGCAAGAAGTCCCGCTGTTCTTTTAATTGTTTCTGAAACCTGCGGACCATTATTAATCCATTCATTATTCGGACCATTTGCATTCTGAAGAAATTTATCGGAGGCTGTCCAATTGTTTTTCATTTGAATGCCTGAAGAGCCTTCATCGGTATAGAGATAAAACCAATGATTAGGATCGTGCGCGTATTTAGCGATATAGATATTATCAACTCGGTTGTTTTCAATCACGGTTCCTGGCTGAGCTGATAACGTATAAATTCCCGCAACATCATACATATGTTTTGCATAATGATGAATATAGTTTTCACTGATTCGATTATTCTGCATCATACCAACGGTCTTTGTCCACCCCCATCCCATTGAAATTCCCGAATAAGAAACATTACTGATTTCATTGTGATGAATATTAATGGAACGAACATGACCAGCGGCTATACCAACAGCGCCCCAGTCCTCATTACTTGCATTATTAATTAAATTATTACTAACAGTGATATCAGAACACCCATCTCTTTTTTCTGTTGGTTGATAAGGCAGGTGTATTTCAACAGAAGGATCAGAGAAAACACCCACCATGATGGCATTACCTCCAATATCATTGAATAGATTGCCATCGATCAAGTTGTCTTGTGCTCCTTTTTGATAGTCTAATCCGGTTGAAGCCATGTGTTCAAATCGGCATCCTTCAAAATTTGTTTGTTGCACATGATTCAATGCAATAGCTGCTGATGGTCGGCCTACCCATGCTTGATTTTCTAAAGATTGTTTATCTGCAGTGCCCGGTATTTTTAATTTGTAGGCGTCCAACATATACATGCCAGTTTGATGTGGAACATGTCCCATTTGCGAAGGCCTCAACCATCCACTATGTTGAAATGAAATGCCTTTGAATTGAAGATGTGTAACAGGATGGTCGGTTGTTCCTTCTACATTAATGATAGTTTCCAAATAAGGAGCAATCACTTCAGCGGTTGTTATTTCTTCACCTGATCTTGGCCAATAATATAGTCGTTGCGTTGTTACATCTAGAAACCATTCACCTGGCTCGTTGATGAACTGAATTGCATTGACAAGATTAAATGCAGAGTTACCCGTCTTTTTAGAAATCCAAGGTGCTGGCCATGGGTGTTCAGATTGAATGCGGCTTTCTGGTTGATAAAAAGAAAGCTTGGCACTATCGCCAACTACTTCCATTTTTTTAATTCGAAGAATTGCAATCTCCCACCATTGATGGATGAGCATTTCCATTCCACCTACATGCTCAAGCCCTTTGATAGAAGATTTGGGAATCCAACATGTTTCTGTTTGTTTGTTCCAAGAAAGAATGCGACCCATACTATCCGCAGGTAAATCTTTTGCTCTGATGGCTTTTTGATTATTCACCCATAACTGGCGAAATTGAAATTGAGGGATGTCGATTTTTGAAATATCAGCAACCCAAAGTTTACCAATTGTATTTTTAGAAAGACCTGCAACTTGTTGTGTCAATTTTTTCCATCCATTGATTTGTACACCTCCACTAATGATTGGGTGTTCATTGGGGGCGGCTTCAATGATAGTGGGACTTTTTTCAGTACCCGCATCTTCCGGTCTGATAAAAACTGTTTCCTTTAAAAAATAATTCCCTCCACGCAAAATGATATGGATGGGTGCTTGTGCTTTAGCATCATTCAATCGCCTCAAATCTCTCACCTGTCTGATAGCGGCTGACAAATTTGCTTTAGGCGATTGAATAGTTCCCGGATTTGTATCTATACCAAGGGGTGAAATATAGATTTGAGTCTGACCAGTAAAATGGCAGAAGCAGTTTAATGAAATAACAACAATAGCAAGCAATCGGTTTCGGTTCATTACAACGAGATTTTGAGGCAGTTTTAAGGCTGCTAAAACCATCGTTTAAATGTATTCAAGCTTTCAGAACTAGAGAATGTAAGTATTGACTATAATGATGGATGATTTTACTATTTAGGCGATGGTACTGATTGAAAGATAGATTTTAAATAGGCAGTATTTGCTCCGTAGTTACCTTTTACGTCTCTTGGCTTTTGCGCATCACGAGAACGTTCGATTACCAACCAGCCAGACCAGCCCATTTTGTCCAATGTTTTTTTCACTTTAAACATATCAATTTGTGGATCATTTTGCAACCAAACACTGTCTTTATTGGTGCAATGGATCATGGCAATATGTTGTTTTCCTAAGAGCTTGATTTCTTTGATAAGGTCGCGTCCTTCTTTTAATGGATTGGAAAAATTAAAATAAATTTTGATAGCGGGCGAATGAATCTCCTTCAATAGTTGCAGTTCTTCTTTTGCTGAAAGTGCTGTTTCAATGCCGATTACGATACCTGCTGCTTCAGCCATGGTTCCAGCAATTTTCAATCTTGCCACAACAGAATCTCGAAGTGAGGGATTTTTTCGCAAATCGCATTGAACACCGAGTGGTAAAAAAGCAGTTTTCACACCCATTAATTGCATCGTTTTTATACAATCTTCAATGGACTGTTTGTATTCAGTTCTGCTACAAAAAGCTTGGGCATAATAGCCTGTCATGGCCAATGAAAATATTTCGACATTTAATTCTTTTGCTTTGTTCATGAATTGCTTTCGAACACTATCTGTGAGCAATTGGTTGTCGAAGCTGGTTCTATTACCCAATCCACCCATATCTACTTCCACACCATCTGCACTAATTTCTTTGGTTAAAGGGATGGCCCCAAGTTTCTGGCGTTTTAAAAGCATTAAGTCGATTAGTCCTATTTTATATCGCTGACTATTTTGTGCAAATACTGGCACCAATAAAAAGCAGGAGA
>JANOYH010000250.1:0-20787 GCA_031428775.1 Bacteroidota bacterium | reverse complement strand
CCCCACCTGCTCCACAACAAAGTCCATTGCTTTTGCAACGTTTCATTTCTATCAATTCGGCGTCTAAGGCTTCTAACACTTTACGGGGTGCTTCGTAGATATTGTTGGACCTGCCTAAATAACAACTATCGTGGTAAGAGATTTTTTTTCCTTTAAAAGCGCCTCCTTCTTTTAGTTTGATTTTGCCATCGTCTAAAAGTTGTTGCAAAAAACTGGTATGGTGCAATACTTCATAATTGCCACCTAATTCAGGGTATTCATTTTTAAGGGTATTAAAGCAATGCGGACAAGTAGTCACTATTTTTTTAATGCCATAACCATTTAAGATTTGGATATTCTGATAAGCCATCATTTGGAATAAGAACTCATTTCCGGCCCTACGTGCAGGATCTCCCGTACAGGCTTCTTCTTTTCCAAGGATCGCAAATTTTACGCCTACTTTATCAAGTATTGCAGCAAAAGCTTTGGTGATTTTTTGAGCTCGTTGGTCAAAGCTCCCTGCACAGCCTACCCAAAATAAGACTTCTGGACTTTCCCCACTCGCCATCATTTCGGCCATTGTTCGCACCTTCATGTAAATAAATTTATACGAATGTAACTCAAAATTCAGGTTTGCTAAAACACTTGTTTCAAACAAACCTAAACCCTTAATTCAAACATGATAATCATTGGTTCATTTTGTTAATTTAACTGCTTCGTCTAGTCGTAATGCCACATTATCCCAGTTAATAATATTGAACAAAGCGTCAACAAAGTCGGTACGCTTGTTTTTATATTTTAAATAATAAGCGTGTTCCCAAACATCTATCACCAATAAGGGAATGGCACCCCATTGTGTTAATTTTTCGTGGTTTTCACATTGTAAAACAGTCAGACTATCGCTATAGGGTTGATAGGCTAGAATTCCCCAGCCATTACCGTCAACATTTTTTGAAGTTGCGGCAATTAGTGTCATTAGTTTGCTGAAACTGCCGAAATTCTTTTCAATACGTTTTTGCAAATCAGCTTTTGGTTCCGTTTTTTTATTCGTGAGGTTTGTCCAAAAGATAGAATGTAAAATATGAGAAGAGAAGTGATAAGACAATTTTTTTGTCCAATAATCTACTGTTTCTAAATTATTATCGTCCAACGCTTTTTTGATCATAGACAAATCTTTGTTAGCGGCTTTTACTGCACCACCATGATGAAAAGTATAATGCAAGTGCATGGTTTCTGCATCCATATAAGGTTCTAAAAAGGATTCGTTGTAAGGCAATGGCTGTAATAAATAATTGCCATTTGCATCAACCAAATGATCAATAGTGTTATTAGATAGGTTTTGGGCAAATGCGTTATTAGTTGAAAGCAAGGTGGCTGCTCCAGCAAAAGTGCCTGATTTTAAAAAGTCTTTTCTATTCATGACATTGTTCAATTTGATATTAGGTAAATGTGAAGTCAACTATTATAAGTAAAATCCTTTTAATTAATCAACGGCCCATTGGTCGCGATCGTCAGGAGAAAATTTCCAAGGAGCAAAATTGTTTTCAATATTACTGAAAGTGCCATTCCATTCCTGTGGCGCATTGCTCTCTTCCATGATAAGCGATCTTCTTAGTTCCATAATAATGTCAAGGGGCGAAATACTTACAGGACAAGCTTCCACACAAGCATTGCAGGTAGTGCAGGCCCTAAGCTCTTCTATACTGATATAATCATGTAACAAAGATTTATTGTCGTCAACAAAACTTTTGTTTTTTCGGATGTTTTTGCCCACCTTTTCTAATCGGTCACGCGTGTCCATCATGATCTTCCTAGGGCTCAATAATTTCCCCGTCATATTAGCTGGACAAGCCGTACTACACCTGCCACATTCAGTGCAACTGTAAGCGTCGAGCAAACTTTTCCAACTCAAGTCAAACACATCTTTGGCGCCAAATCTATCTGGTGCAGGAGCATTGGTTGGAGCTAGTTCTGGCTGCATTGCATACAGTACCTCATTCTGTACTGCTGGCATGTTTTTCAACTTTCCCATGGGCTCTAAACGAGCATAATAGGCATTGGGAAATGCCAGCATAATATGTAAATGCTTTGAATAGGGGAGGTAATTTAAAAACGCAAAAATACCCACAATATGCATCCACCAGAAAATTCGCTCCATGAATACTAATTGACTAGTTTCTAGTTGTGCAAAAACAGGACTAATGATTCCCGAAAAAAAGAAGTTGCCTGTAATTTGATAATGTTCATTTGATCTAGATTGCAGCACTAGATCGCAAGCATTCATTGATAAAAACAAACTCATTAAAATAATTTCGGTAATGAGAATATAATTGGCATCTGATTTCGGCCAACCGTCTAAGTCTTTACTAATAAACCTTTTCAGTTGCACTACATTTCTCCTCAATAAAAAAATAATACAAACCAGGATTACGCCAACGGCTAAAAATTCAAAACCATTTAAGAGCCATAAATAAAGGGAGCCCAATAAGGGTACAAATAATCGATGGGTACCTAAGATTCCATCAAGCACAATTTCTAATACTTCTATATTGATGATAATAAAGCCTACATAAATAATTAGGTGCATGACTGCGACTAGTGGATTTTTGAACATTTTTTTTTGTCCAAGTGCCAACAATATCAAATTTCTCCATCTCTCTTTAGGGTTATTGCTCAGGTCGTCAGGTTTTCCCAATAAGATATTCCTTTTAATTTCACCCGCTTTTTTGGAAAATAGCCAAACGGAAATACCCGTTAAAAGTAAAAACATGATTTGAGGAGCAAATGACATGGTATAAAAGTTATCCTGCTAAGGTAATTGTTTTAAGCTGTTGTAAATTGCATGGTGGATTGGTTTTATTGTGCTTATTTTTGAAATACAATGTTGCATTATGTCGGAAAAAAAGTATATCCTAAACCAAGCATCTGCCAATCAGAAATTGCACAGAATGGCATTGGAAATAGCTGAAAACCTAAGTGGAAGCGATGCTGATCTTGTGTTAATTGGGGTAAGAAATAGTGGTACAGTCATTGCGGAAAAGATAGCCCTACTGTTGGCTCCCTATATTTCCAATAAGATTACCAATATCACGGTTAGTTTAAATAAAGACTTCCCCAAAGAAGTGGTCTTGAGTAAAAACTTTAATTTTACTGATTTGAATGTGTTGTTAATTGACGACGTAGCCAATAGTGGTAAAACCTTACTTTATGGTTTGAAACCTTTGATGGAGTATTATCCACGAACCATTCAAACACTGGTCTTGGTAGAAAGGATGCACAAGTTATATCCCGTAAAACCAACTTATGTTGGCTTGTCTGTAGCTACAACCTTAGAAGACCATATTCAAGTGGAAGTATCGAATGGTGAAATTACTGGGGCCTATATCCAATAAATATCTTTTTTAATTTAACCAACGATTGATAAATTGTAGCATCATATTTTGATGACCAATTTTTAGTAACACAAAATAATATTATGGACGCGGCTATTCAAGCAAGAGTTAATGTGTGGGCAAATGGTAATTATGACCAGGCCACCAAGGATACCATCGCCAACTTACAAGCTACCAATCAGGATGAGCTTGCGGATGCTTTTTATAGGAACCTGGAGTTTGGAACGGGCGGACTCAGGGGCATCATGGGTGTAGGAACCAATAGAATCAACAAATACACCATTGGGATGGCCACTCAAGGTTTTGCCAATTATTTGAAAAAGACTTATGGCGCTGAAACAATTAAAGTGGCTATTGGACATGATAGTAGGAACAATAGTCGATTTTTTGCCGAGACTACTGCCAACGTATTTGCGGCAAATGGTATTGAAGTGTATCTTTTTGAAGCACTAAGACCCACACCTGAGTTAAGTTTTGCCATCAGAAACTTGGGTTGTAAAGCAGGAGTGGTATGTACTGCTTCTCACAATCCAAAAGAATACAATGGCTATAAAGCCTATTGGAATGATGGTGGACAGCTTGTACCTCCACACGATAAAAATGTGATTACAGAAGTGGAAGCGGTAACTGGAATTGATGAGGTGAAATGGACGGGTGGAGAAGCACTGATTAGAATCATGGGACAAGAAATGGATCTAGCTTATATCACAATGGTGAAAAGTTTGAGTGTATATCCGGATGTAATTGCGAAACAACATGATTTGAAAATTGTGTATACACCCATACATGGCACGGGTATTACCCTTGTACCAAAGGTTCTGAAAGAATTCGGCTTCACCAATGTTAGCATTGTAGAAGAACAAGCAACACCTGATGGAAATTTTCCAACAGTAGTATATCCAAATCCAGAAGAGTCTGAAACCATGAGTATTGGCTTGAAAAAAGCAAAAGAGCTTGATGCAGACATTTTGTTAGGCACTGACCCTGATGCTGATCGTGTGGGAATAGGTGTCAAGAACCACAAGGGCAAATGGGTGTTAATGAATGGGAATCAAACGGCTGTATTGGCTTTTGCCTATATGATGGAAGCGCGTAAGGCCAAGGGAATTGCACAACCCAATGACATGGTCATTACAACCATTGTAACAACAGCCATGATCAATGATTTGGCGGCAGCAAATGGGGTAGCATGCTATAATGTACTAACTGGTTTTAAATGGATAGCCGAATTGATCAAAGAAAAAGAAGCCAAAGAAAATTATGTGATTGGAGGGGAAGAAAGTTTTGGATTGATGATTGGCGATCAAATACGTGATAAAGACGCTATTAGTGCTGTGGCGCTGATGTGTGAAATGGCCGCGCATGCCAAAAATCAAGGCAAGACCTTATTCGATAAAATGATCGAACTCTATACTCAGTATGGATTCTATTATGAAAACCTAATCAGCATTACCAAAAAAGGCATGTATGGACAAAAAGAAATAGCCGATATGATGAATGGTTTCCGAGAAAAACCGCCTTTGTCCATTGACCAATCAAAAGTGGTACAATTGCTGGATTATGAATTACAAAAAGGAAGTAACCCTTCTACTGGAGAAACATGGCCCATTAGCTTGCCCAAAAGCAATGTGCTACAGTTTATTACAGAGGACGGTAGCAAAATATCAGCTCGTCCATCTGGAACAGAACCCAAGATCAAGTTTTATTTTAGCGTTAAAGAACCTTTAGAAAGTAAAGAACAGTTTGATACCACATTTGCTAGACTGGAAGACAAAATACGCAGGATTATTGCGGACATGAAATTGAAATAGGATCCCAAAACTAATGTCCGCTTTGGTGGGATGTATTATATTCGTTGAGCTATGAAAAGAGAGTTTGTTGATACATACCAACACAAGGGTTTAAGAAAAAAACTAATTGATTTACTCAAAGAAAAAGGAATTACCGATACTAAAGTGCTCGATGCAATGAATGTAATTCCTAGGCACTTTTTTTTTGATTCAGCCTTTGATAAAATTGCCTACGAAAATCGTGCATTTGAAATAGGCGCTGAACAAACCATTTCACACCCTTATACAGTGGCCTATCAAACCCAATTGCTTCAAGTAAAGAAGCTAGAGAAAGTATTGGAAATTGGAACTGGAAGTATGTATCAGGCGGCTGTTTTGGCTGAACTAGGTGTTTGGCTTTTTAGTATTGAAAGGCAGAAGCAACTTTTTGACGAGAAAAAAATATTCTATGTACGCACCAAATACCATAATGCCAAATTCTTTTATGGGGATGGATTTGAGGGACTTCAACCCTATGCCCCATTCGATAAAATATTGATTACAGCTGCCGCTCCATTTATCCCACCCAAATTATTGACACAATTAAAAGTTGGTGGTATGATGGTCATTCCTTTAGATGAAGGCAATGAACAAAGAATGCTTCGAATAACCAAATTGCCCGATGGCAGTTTTCAGGAAGAGTCATTCGAAGCATTCTCTTTTGTACCGATGCTTAGTGGAAAAAATAGATGATGTTATTGTTGCATCATATCCATTCCTCCGCCACCATCAGCCTTTGTATTTTTACGTTTGAACAAGCTTGCATCAAACTTACCAAAACGATAGGAGAAGTTTAAGCGAAGAATTTGAGGATCCCTTCTTCTTGAACTAACCTGATTGAAATAGATACTTTCAGAATAGGTCTTATATAATTGGGTTCTAAAAATGTCATTCATACTCAAACTCAAAGATCCTGATTTACCATCCTTCCAAGTCCATTCTTTGCGAATCGCTAAATCAAATCCATAACGAGGAAAGTTATATCCTTGAGAGGTTGTTTGTGGTCCACCCATAAACATTCCACCACCACCCATTCCACCACGTCCGCCCCCGCCGCCGCCGCCGCTGCTACCACCAGGAGGTAAGATGGTCTTTGCTTGGTAATCGCCACTAAACTGAACAGACAATGTCTTAGACAATTTAAAAGTACTATTGAACTTTGCAAACCAACTCAACTGAGAATTATCACTTGTTTGTTCTGGTATGCCAGAATTGATGATTGAATTGAATAAATTAATACTAAGGGTCAAATCAAACCATTTGTTGACCGGCATTTTATTGGATAATTCCAAACCATAGGTAATACTATTATCTGCATTGATATAGGAATTATAATAAGCGCTATCAAATAGTGTAATTCCATTTTTATCACGATACACATAGCGTGCTATTAAATCGGTGCTATACTTGAAATAAGCAGTGGCCAAGAAATTGGAACCTTTAGAATAGGCGTTGTTATAAGATACTTCAAATGAATTGGTAAACTCAGGTTTAAGATTAGGATTACCAATGTTGATATTTTGAGGATCTGTATAATCAGGGAAAGGCATTAACTGAAAGAAATTAGGTCTATTTACTCTTCTAGAATAATTCAATTGAATGTCTTCTTTGGTACTCATTTTATAGGTAATAAAAGCACTTGGAAAAAGACTCAAAGGATATTTGACAGAGAAAGAAGCAGAATCTGCACCTTTCTGATTTAATAAGGATCCAGAATAATTAGAACTTTCTACCCTAAAGCCTAATTGATAACTCCACTTTTTAGTTTTAAAAGCGTAGTTGGCATAACCTGCATATACCTGATCGTTAAATTTATACTTATTACTAATGCCGGGTACCAAGAAATAGTCATTTGTTAGTACACTGTATCTATATTGGTCGCTGACATTTTTAAAATCGCGGATAGCAGCCCTAACACCCAATTCTAGTTTTGAATCTTCTGTAACCTCATTTTCATAATCTGTCTGAAAAGTATAATTCATACTTTCTCCACCACCATTTGTTCTTTGCTTTAATGGAAGACCTTTTTCAGTTGCATTTGTATTATAGGTCTGTGTATTAATAAAGCTTAGGTTATCATTATTACTGGAATTGATATTAAAATCGGAAGATATATTTTCCCCCATTTTAGGGAAATTGTACTTATAACTCAATTGGGTTCCCCAGTTCTTAAATTGAGAACTACTGTTAGAAGTGATGAGATTATAATTTGTATAAGTTCCTTTAATAGTAGAGTCAACTCTTTGTTCTTGTTCACTATCAAATTGACCAGAAACATAGTTTGCACCTAAAGTGAAAGTGCTTCTATTGGTTGCTAAATAATCTACACTTCCTCTGAAAAAACTAAACAAACTATTATTGGTGCTATTCGTTTCTTGGTGAATAGCGCTAGGAACGGTTAAAAGATTATTTCTGTCGGCTATTCCTTCAGAAATAGATTTCCGTTGGTTATAGTTGCCACTTAATGAAACGTTTAACTTGCTTGTTCGCATATTGATATCACCACCCAAATTTAGTTTCGCACGAGAATCAATACCGGCTCTAATTCCTCCGTTGTATCCGTTTTTCTTATTTTTCTTTAAAACAATATTTAAGATCCCCGCATTTCCGCCAGATGCATCATATTTAGCAGATGGGTTAGTTATCAATTCTACTTTGTCTATGATGTCAGCTGGTATTTGATCTAAGGTTAGGGTAGTGGGGCGGTTATCAATAAAAATAGTTGGGGTAGCATTACGAAGGGTCACATTACCATCAATATCCACATTTAAGGAAGGGATATTTTTCATGATTTCTGTAGCGGTTTGTCCAGCTGCCATCAAATTTTTATCAACATTGAAAATTTTACGATCAATACCCATCTCAAATTGAGGCTTGGCTGTTGATGTTACCGTAACATTGCCAAGATTGGTAGCATCAGCTTCTATCTTGATATTTCCTAAATCCTTGTCCACCATATTCAGCATCTGCTGCATATTGGGTGCCGTACCTGGCGCTGGCATTTTGATACCAAAACTGATGGTTTTCTCTTCATTTTTATATCCTAAAGTAGACAATTTTAGTTTGAAACTGCCCATAACAGACAGATTTTCAATACTAAAATCACCATTTGCCCTGGTAATACTAGTAAATAAAATGGCTTCCTTCATTTTCTTGGTAACTGTATCAAACTTGTTTCCCAATAATTGAATAGCCACACCTTCTACTGCTTTATTGGTCTTACTATCAACTATTTTACCATAAAAGTGACCCATATTCATACTTTGGCTTCCACCTGCTCCTCTTCCAGCACCACCACCCATCATTGGATTTTGTGCGTGGATGAAATGACCTGCTAAAATGAATACTGTGGCGATTAAGAATTTTCTCATGATGATTTTTAATATTACTTGAACGATGCAAAGGTCACTCGAGGTAAGTTTGTTTAGCTACCTACAATACACGAGCGGTAATATGACAATTTTAAATGGATAAAGTTTTAAAAGTATAGGCTGAAGCGCATTAATTATCGGTGACTAGCCCATATAGGTGATTAGAACTTGCAAAAGGCCGATTAAAAATCCCAATACCCCACCAATAATTTCTACAAAACGAAACTCTTTTTGCATAATGGATAGGAGTATTTGCTCTAACTTGTCTGAGGAGAATCCACTCACTTTTTGAACCACAATTTGCTCCAAATCCAATTCATTTTTTAGTTTCCCCATATAATTTCCCATCATTTGAGGAAATAATTCGGATAGTTCTTTCATAAAGATCTCCTTCATCTGGTTGATGGTCCTTTCCCCAATAAACATGCTTATCATGGGCATCTCATTTGCCAGTTTAACCCTGAGGAACTGATCTATATGGGTTTCTACGAAAGGCATGACTTGTTCTATATTCTTGGGATCTACTATTTTTTTTTCAATATCCTCGAATGACAAAAGCTCTTCAGCCACCAGCTTTCCCAGTTTTTCTGCAAATTGTCGCTGTCTTTTAGGGAAAATGCCATGAAAACGGACCCCCAAGATCACTTTAGGGTCTTTGGGATGAAATAACATTTTAATGGCAATCCAGTTTGTAAACCAACCAATAAAAGCTGAAATGAAAGGAATAGAAAGTTGTGCTACTGACATGTTTAAAATAATTAAAAACCCTATAAGTTACTACTTACAGGGTTTTGTTGGGGAGAACGATGGGTCTCGAACCCACGGCCTACAGTGCCACAAACTGTCGCTCTAACCTACTGAGCTACGCCCTCCGGGTGTTTTTTGGTCACTTGCGTTTCCAAAGGATTGCAAAAATAGGGTAATTAGGCTTTTAGAAAAACTGAATTTTCCATTTTTTTAAAATAGGCCCAGAAAAAACCTTTGTTAATTACGATAAAAGGTAAATTGAACAGGTTTATTTCAGCTATTTTTGGATTCAGTCATGCAAAAATTCAAACAATTTATGAAGAGTAGAAAAGGGATTGTATTATCAGCTATTGTATTATTTGGAGCCTTGTTCTTTGCTTTTAAAGGAATAGAATACGGAAAACCTGATACCAATATTACCTTACAACAAAGGTTGATTTCTGCAATTGGAAGTTTAATGGAGCAAGAACACTATAGCCCCAAAACCATCAACGACGCTTTTTCAAAAGACGTGTATAAAAAATACTTAAACGACCTTGATGGAGAAAAAACGTTGTTTCTTAAATCGGATATGGATGGTTTCAAAAAGTATGAAAATTCCATTGATGATGAAATTCATGGAGCAGCCATTTTATTTGCACCTGCCGTTAGTGTGGTATTTGACAAAAGGATTCCAGAAATGATTGTACTGTACAAAGAAATTCTTTCTCAGCCTTTTGATTTTAATACGCAAGAAACGGCTGTTTTGGATGGAGATAAATTACCTTATGCAGAAAATGAATCCATTCGAAAAGATCGCGTGAGAAAGATGTTGAAATATTTAACGCTAGAGCGGTATGTGGACTTACAAGACCAACGTGAAAAAAACAAAGACACCAAAGACTTTGTTGTTAAAGCAGACACCGCACTGGAACGTGAGGCAAGAATGAAAGTGTTGAAAATAATGGACAAAAAATATGATCGCATCAAGAGCACATTTAATGCAGATCAACGCTTCAATGCATTTTTAAATACCATTACTAATTTAATGGATCCTCATACAGATTACTTTCCTCCAATTGAGAAAAGGGCTTTTGATGAAGAGATGAGCAGAAGATTTTATGGGATAGGTGCTCAATTACGGGAAGATGACGCCGGGATTAAAATTGCTAGTGTACAAACTGGCGGTGCGGCATGGAAATCAGGCGAAATAGTTGCCAATGATATTATTGTAAAAGTAGGCCAGGGTAAGGATGAACCCGTTGATGTTACTGGATTTGCTACGGAAGATGCCGTGAAATTAATTCGTGGTAATAAGGGCACAGAAGTACGCCTTACTTTAAAAAAATTAGACGGCAGCATTAAAGTGGTGAGCATTATTAGAGACGAAGTAGTGTTAGACGAAGCATTGGTTAGGAGTGCCGTGATACAAAATGGAGCAGATAAAATTGGCTATATCTATTTGCCAGAATTCTATGCCGATTTTGAAAGAGAAAATGGCAACCGTTGTTCAGAAGACGTAGCAAAAGAAGTGGAGAAATTAAAACAAGAACAAGTAAAGGGAATTGTATTAGATATTAGAAGCAATGGCGGTGGATCACTTTATGAAGTTGTACAAATGGTGGGTTTGTTTATTAACCAAGGACCAGTTGTACAAGTGAGAGACAAAGAAGGAAAGTCGAGCACCCTAAATGACAAAAATGCAGGTGCCATTTATGATGGACCATTGGCTGTTATGGTCAATGAATTAAGTGCATCTGCTAGTGAAATTTTTGCAGCAGCCATACAAGATTATAAAAGAGGAATCATCATTGGAAGTACTTCTACTTTTGGAAAAGGCACTGTTCAAAAAACAGTTCCTTTTGGCAAACCCATTGATTATACAAGTGGAAGAACAGAATATGGTGCTGTGAAATTGACCTTCCAAAAGTATTATCGTATCAACGGTGGATCAGTTCAAATTAAAGGAGTTACTCCTGATGTGGTTTTGCCAGATGCCTATGAATTTTATAAAATTCGCGAGAAAGACAATCCTGCCTCTTTGCCTTGGGATGAGATCAATAAAGTGCCCTATAATACTTGGAATTTGGCCGATTTTAGTGCTGTTGTTGTACAAGAAAATGCAAAAATTGCGCAAAATAATTCCTTGAACTTATTACGAAATAATTTAGAATGGTTATCAAAAAATGCGGAGCAACCACTTAATTTGAACATCAAGAAGTACCGCGACTTACAAAAACAAATTACCACAACGGTTGCGCAGAATAATAATTTGATGAAAGTGAGTAAGGACATGAATGTGGAGACTATTGCCATTGATCGGGAGAAATTTTATAACAATCCCGATAAGCCAAAAGGGGAGCGATATTTGGCTTGGTTGAAATCAATCAAATCAGATATTTACTTAGATGAAACGGTTGGTATCGTTAGTAGTATGATTCATCCTGCTACTGCCACTGTATTAAAATAAATGAGGTCATTGTTCAATTTTTGATTGCATATGGAGAACGATAAGCAGTGGTTTGCATTGTACACCAAGCCAAGATGGGAGAAAAAAATTGATACCGTATTAATTAGAAAAGGTGTAGAGTGTTGGTGTCCTTTGCAAAAGATAGAAAAACAATGGAGCGACCGCAAAAAAATTGTAGAAGAGCCATTGTTTAAGTCCTATATTTTTGTCAAAATCAATCTAAAGAATCGGGTAGAAGTCTTAATGGTTGATGGCATTCTGAATTTTGTGCACTATCTAGGAAAACCTGCTGTGATACGGGATGAAGAGATTGATTTAATCAAACATTATCTCGCTGAAAAAGATGCCAGCATTTCTTTAATTGCAAAAGAGGGATTTGAAGAGTCCACCAAAATTCGGGTGAAACACGGCGTCTTCATGGGCAAAGAAGGAACCGTACTTAGGAACGCTAAGAAAAAAATCTTTGTAAAATTAGAAAGCCTAGGTCAAGTAATGGTTGTTGAGTTTCCCGCAGAATACCTTACACCGATGTACTAATACTTATTGTAAATGCCAATCAATGACTTCATTAGCCCATTCTGCTCTATAAGGAGTGATGATGCGTAAATAGTTATCAGTATATCCTTCCATCATCCCGTTCTTTTCAAACTTTTCAAATAATACTTTTCGCGTACTCTGATGTTGCTGTTCTGTAAAATAGTGTAGTTTCTGATAGGATAAATTTCGTAAAATTTTATTCCTTTCATTGCGTACTGCAATAGGGATCACTGGCTTTATTTCCAATGCTTTGGTGTTATCTCTTTCAGAATAAGTAAATACGTGCAAATAGGAAACGTCTATTTCATGCAAGAAAGAGAAAGTCTCTTGAAAATGGGCTTCAGTTTCTCCTGGAAAACCCACAATCACATCCACCCCTATAGAACAATGAGGCATCCTTTCTTTGACCCTTGCTACTCTTTCTTGATACAATTCTCTTTGATACCTTCTGCGCATCAATCTTAAAATTTCATTACTCCCACTTTGTAAGGGGATATGAAAATGAGGCATAAATTTCTTACTCACTGCCACCCAGTCAATTATTTCGTTTGTCAACAAATTGGGTTCAATAGACGAAATTCTATAGCGTTCAATTCCTTCCACCTCGTCTAATGCCTTTATAAGGTCTTCAAAATTCTCCTCGTATTTTAGGTTGCCGTCTGGGCCTTTTCCAAAGTCGCCCAAATTAACCCCCGTTAATACCACTTCTTTTACCCCATCGGCCGCAAGTTGTTTTGCATTCTTCAATACATTGGCCACATTATCGCTCCTGCTCTTACCCCTTGCCATGGGAATGGTACAGAAGGTACAACTGTAGTCGCAACCGTCCTGCACTTTCAAAAAACTTCTGGTACGGTCATTCATAGAGAAAGACGCATTAAAACCAGTCACTTCCCCAATATCGCAACTGCAGATTTTTCCCGACTCTCCTTTTGTTAGGGTACTAATGTGTTCAATGATATTAAATTTCTCCGCGGCACCTAAAACTAAATCCACCCCCGGAATAGCCGCAATTTGTTCTGGCTTTAATTGGGCATAACAACCCGTGATAACCACAAAACTTTCGGGCGATTTACGCTGGATTCTGCGCACTAATTGTCGGCATTCCTTATCCGCATTATCTGTAACAGAACAAGTATTAATCACATATACATCGGCCAAATCTTCAAAAAAATCCTTTTTCTCAAATCCACCCTGCTCCATTACCCTAGAAATAGTAGAGGTTTCGGAGAAGTTTAATTTACATCCCAAAGTATGAAAGGCCACTGAACGCTTCTTTTCCATAGAAATGCAAAGATAATTGTTAATAGTATCTAAGATTTTCTTAAATATCATAAAATGCCCACCTAGTTTTTCGGTTTTAGGATTATTAAGGTATGTTTGCCAGTCTTAAAAAACCAAAACCAATATGCAGTTTAATCGGATTAACAACATTGTTGGATGGGCAGTTACTTTACTGGCCTGTACCGTGTATATCCTAACCTCAGAAGCCGGTGGTAGTTTCTGGGATTGCGGCGAATTTGTAAGTAGTTGTTTTAAACTGCAGATACCGCATCCACCTGGGGCACCGCTGTTTGTGATATTGGGTCGCTTTTTTATTGTCTTATTTGGCGACAACCCACTCACCGCTGCAAAAGCAGTGAACGTGATGAGTGCCTTAGCTAGTGGATTTACCATCCTTTTCTTGTTCTGGACCATCACCCATTTTGCGCGAAAAATTGTTGGCGCAAAAACCACTGATTCCCTAAGCAGCTATCAAATCTGGTCCATCATGGGCGCAGGAGTGGTTGGTGCTTTGGCGTATACTTTCTCAGATTCATTTTGGTATAGTGCTGTGGAAGGTGAAGTATATGCTTTATCAAGCTTTTTCACTGCCATCGTTTTTTGGGCCATTTTGAAATGGGAAAACCATGCAGACGAGCCTGGTGCCGATAAGTGGATCGTCTTCATTTTCTTTATGATGGGACTTTCTATAGGCGTTCACTTATTAAACCTCTTAACCATCCCGGCCATTGTGATGGTCTATTACTTTAAAAGAAAAGATTCTTTCAATTATGCCATTTTGCGTAAATGGTTCTTAAGAATTATTGCCATCGGCGGTGGATTGGCATTCATTGGTGCTTTGATTGTTGCTAATGGAGAAATAAATGAAGACCGCGGACTTCCATTGGATGCAACCGTAAGTGGGTTAATGATTTTTGCTACCATTGGTGCAATTGGTTTATTGTACCTAGTAGAAGCTTGGAAAAAAGATCAGAAAGCACACTATGGTGGTATCTATATTTTCTTTGTAATTGGTGTAGTGATTACGGGCATTGCTCAAATTGGCGTGATCCAATATACCGTGAAATTAGCGGGTAGCTTCGATCGTTGGTTTGTAAACGGATTTGGCTTGCCCTATTTTACAGGGTTCGCATTTTTCTTCCTTGCACTGGCTGCACTAATAGTTTATGGGTTGAATTTTGCAGCTAAAAAAGGATGGGCTTACCTGCGACTAGGCATCTGGTCCCTTGCTTTTATGCTGATGGGCTATAGCTCGTATATCACCACAATGATTCGTAGTAATGCGAACCCATCAGTGGATATGTATAATGTAGACAATCCTATGAGTTTAGTGGGCTATCTTGGTAGAGAGCAGTACGGAGATTTTCCATTATTATACGGACAGAAATTCAATGCCCAACCAGTTGATCTGAAAGTGGGTAGTATGAAATATGAAAAGGCCCGTGGTAAGTATATTGAAATTGGAGCCGATCGTAGATACTTATACCAAGCCGAAGACAAAATGGTGTTCCCCCGTGTTTGGGATGCTAGCAATGACCAAAATCATGCCGATTATTATGCCTATTTCCTAAATATCAATCGTTTAAAAGAAGGTGGATACGACCGTTCTCCTACACAAGGCGATAACGTTAAATTCTTTGTAGGCTATCAGTTTTATTGGATGTATTTCCGCTACTTTATGTGGAACTTCTCTGGCAAACAAAATGACGTACAAGGAATGTTTATTGGAAACGTAAGAGATGGTAACTGGATTACGGGGATTCCTATTATTGATAATATATTGTATGGCGACCAATCTGCCATGCCCGATAGTATGAAGAACAATAAAGCGCACAATACTTTATTCTTACTTCCTTTTATATTGGGATTGATTGGACTCTTTTATCAGTTCAAACAAAAGTCGGATGATGGCGTGGTGAATTTCCTCATGTTCTTCTGGACGGGCTTTGCTATTGTGATGTACCTGAACCAAGCGGGCTATCAGCCGCGTGAACGGGACTATGCTTATGTGGGTTCTTTCTATGCATTTGCCGTTTGGATAGGGCTGGGGGTGTTGAAAGTGCGTGACTGGTTTGCTTCCAAACTAAACCAGCAAATAGCGGCTGTATTAGCAACCGTGATTTGCTTTTTAGCCGTGCCTACTTTAATGGCACAGCAGGAATGGGATGATCATGATCGTAGTAATAAAGTATTATCGCGCGACCTTGCTAAAGACTATTTAGAAAGCTGTGCACCAAATGCCATCTTATTTTCTTTTGGCGATAACGATACGTATCCATTGTGGTATGCACAAGAGGTAGAAGGTATTAGACCTGATATCCGCGTCATCAATTATAGTTTATTGGGCATCGACTGGTATATCAATCAATTGCGTTATAAGGTGAACCAGAGTGACTCGATAGATGTGATTTGGTCGCCCGAACAAATAGAAGCAGGTAAAAGAGACTATATCGTTTATTCACCCAGACCGAATATTCCAGAAGATCGATACTACGATTTATACGATGTCATGAAAAACTATGTGGGTAGTGATGACGCGGATAAACTAGACAATAGTAGGGGCTCTGAACCTTTAAACAGTTTTCCTGTAAGAAAGTTTTCTGTTCCAGTGGATAAGGATTTTGTGTTGAAAAATAAAGTGGTCAATACTAACGATAGTGTGATTGCTGAAATGCGTTTTGACATTGCAAAAACTTCTTTGATGAAGAACGACTTGGCTGTGTTGAATATATTAGCAGCTAATAAATGGAAGCGACCAATATACTTCACTAATCCTGGTGTGGACTTGGGCTTTGACCAGTTCCTACGTAGAGATGGGCTGAGCTTCCGTTTGGTGCCAGTTCAAAATAGTCGTGTGAATACCGACTGGATGTTGGCAAAATCTATGAACACTTTTGCTTTTGGAAATGCAAACGTAAAAGGAGTGTATTATGATGAAGAAAACCGAAGGCACTTAAATTCTATCCGAAACGCCTATGCGGAATTAGCCATTGACTTAGCTGCTAAAAACAGAAAAGAAGAAGCTAAAAAGGCATTGCAATTGGTAGACAAAATGATGTTGGAAGAGAATTTCCCTTATGGCATGGTGAGCAGGGGAAATATGCACAACAAAAATTCACTATTATTCTTAGAAGCTTGTTTGATGGCAGGAGATACTACTTTGGCCAATAAAGTTGCCGCTTCAGTGAAGAAAGATTTGCAACAGCAAGTGAAATTCTGCAATACCCTAACAGGTAATAAAGCTGAACAAATGAGCGACGAAAAACGTTTGGCAGAAAGCTATTTGCAAGGAATAGAACAAATTCAAACCATTTATAATCCTCGAGTTCAAATACCAGGAAAAATGATGTTGCCTGATACTGGCGTTCAAACCCCAGAAGCAATTAAAAAATAAGTCAAAATTCTAAAGTAAAAATTCAAAATGCCTCGAATCAAAAATTCGGGGCATTTTTAAAAAAAAGGGGGGGTACGTGAATTATGTCCAAAACAGGGTGGTTGAACCAAACCCCCAATTTGCTGTTATACTATTAACATCTAATTCATCCACATTTTTTGTAGTTTTCCAATATGGTCGGTCATAGATTTATACAATTCAATCCCAATGAAGACGCAAAAAGCAAGTTTGAGCAAATACTCGACATCTTTACCCAATTGCTTACTTATACCAATGGAGACGCTACTGAGGCCCTTTCTTGGTTAAATGAACTAGACAGACAATACAAGTTAACAGATTCGGAATATGGCATGGGCGATTTTATTGAAGACCTCAAAGAGAATGGCTATATCAACGAAAATCCGCAGGATGGAAGTTTTAAAATTACTAGCAAATCAGAACAGACTATACGCAAAAAAAGTTTAGAAGAGATTTTCGGGAAATTGAAGAAATCGAAGCAAGGCAATCACCAAACTTTTAAACAGGGTAGAGGTGATGAAATGAATTCTGATACACGCCCTTTTCAATTTGGCGATATGTTGGAGCAAATTGATTTTACTGAGAGTATTAAAAATGCACAGATCAATCATGGTGTAGAGCATTTTACTATGCAGGAAGATGATCTGCACATTCGTGAAGCTGATTTTAAAACCCAGACTTCTACGGTATTGATGATTGACATTTCTCATTCCATGATTTTATATGGGGAGGATAGAATTACCCCAGCAAAAAAAGTTGCCATGGCACTGGCTGAACTCATCACAACAAGATATCCAAAAGACACACTGGATATTGTGGTCTTTGGGAATGATGCTTGGAGCATAGAAATCAAAGACCTTCCTTATTTGCAAGTGGGACCCTTTCATACCAATACGGTAGCTGGCTTGGAACTAGCCATGGAATTATTGCGAAAAAGAAAGAATCCGAATAAACAAATTTTTATGATTACAGATGGTAAGCCCACCTGTTTGAAAATCGGTAAAAAATATTATAAAAATAGTTTCGGTCTGGATAGAAAAGTGGTGAACCGCTGCATCAATTTAGCCGCGCAGTGTAAGAAATTAAAAATACCTATCACCACTTTCATGATTGCTTCTGATCCTTATTTGCAAAGCTTTGTACAGGAGTTTACTGAAACCAATAATGGCAAAGCCTTCTTTGCATCTTTAGATAAATTAGGCGCCTTTTTATTCAAGGACTTTGAGAGTGGGAAAAGAAAGACGGTTTATTGATTTAGTGTAGAAATAATTAGTACAAAAAGAATAGCGCAGAAAAGACATGAACAAACAAAAAATATTAACACTAGGAGAATTAGTTAAAAGTGGATACAAATCTAAATCCGTTAAAGAGGAAATAAGGGATAACCTGATTTCAAAAATGCAGTCAAAAGAAAATCCTTTTGAAGGCATTTTAGGATATGAAGACAGTGTAATACCCGATACCGAAAGGGCATTGTTGAGCAGACATAATATACTTTATCTGGGATTAAGGGGACAAGCTAAAACAAGAATGGCACGACAAATGGTGGAACTCTTAGACGAGTATATACCAACCATTGCAGGGAGTGAAGTGAATGATGATCCATTAAAGCCATTGAGCAAATATTCGCGCGATCTCATTTCAAAACATGGAGATGATACACCCATCCATTGGGTAAATAGACATGACCGCTACGGAGAAAAGTTAGCTACGCCAGATGTGAGTGTGGCTGATTTAATTGGCGATATCGATCCCATCAAAGCGGCAAATATGAAGCTGAGTTTTTCTGATGAAGAAGTGATTCACTATGGCATCATCCCAAGAAGTAATCGGGGCATTTTTGTGATCAATGAATTACCCGATTTGCAAGCCAGAATACAGGTAGCCCTTTTCAATATTTTACAAGAAGGAGATATCCAAATTCGTGGATTCAAATTGAGAATGCCATTAGACATTCTATTTGTGTTTACGGCTAATCCAGAAGACTATACTAACCGCGGAAGTATTGTAACGCCCTTGAAAGACAGAATTGAAAGTCAGATTTTGACGCACTATCCCAAAACCATTGAAACATCCTTGGCAATCACCGAACAGGAAGCGGATTTATTGGAGGTACAAACAGAAAAGGTTTCCGTCAGTGATTTGGTAAAAAGATTGATAGAACAAATTGCTTTTGAAGCAAGGAATAATGAGTATGTGGACAAAAAAAGCGGCGTCAGTGCAAGGCTAACCATTGCTGCTTATGAGAATGCCGTAAGTGCCGCAGAGCGTAGGTCCATTATCTTGAATGAAATAAATACACAGGTATGGATCAGTGATTTGCAAGGAGTCATTCCAGCCATTACTGGAAAAATCGAATTGGTTTATGAAGGAGAGCAGGAGGGGCCTTATCAAGTGGCATTGCAATTGTTGGATAAGTCCATTCGAAACCAGTTTATACAATACTTCCCCAATCCAGATCAGGTAAAAAAGAAAAGAGCCACGGGCAAAAAAACAGCCGATGAAAAAGAAGTAGAGAATCCTTATAAAAGCATTATCCGCTGGTTTGATGGTGGCAAGCACCTTGATTTATTCTTAGACATGCAAGACAGCGACAAAATTGCTGCATTGTACCAGGTAGATGGATTGTATGGCTTTGTAAAAAAACATTATCCCGTTGCCAATGAAAAAGAAAATGCATTGTTGATGGAATTTGTGCTGCACGGATTATCCTCTTTCTCTATGATCAGCAAAAAAATGATTGATGGAAAAATTGAGTTCAAAGATTTGATTGGTAGTATGATGAATCTTGGCGCGATGGATTTGTCAGCTGAAGACGAGGAACAGGAGGATGATTTTAGGTAACTAAAATAAAAATCAACTTAAATTATTTCTTCATCTTAATCTCCGTATCCAATTCTTTAATCAATTTAGCTGTATATTGTTTGCTTGCTTTATTGATGCTTTCTGGATCAATAGCTTTGGTTTGAACGGACAAAAGCAATTCCTGTGTTTGTGTATCATACAAGTTGCTTTCTAAATAAAAGGTTTTCTTTTCAACAGTATAACCAGGATTATAGCTTGAGGAAGCAGTACTCATTACAACGCCGCCGCCACCATAACCCATCATGCCCATACCGCCGCCATAATAGTTGCCATAATAAGATCCAAAATTACCATAAGCGCCATAAGCACCGCCCATCATGGGGTTATAATAAGATTCAGACGATTGTACATAATGACTTTCCGTTCTAACGTCTTTTAATGCAACCGTATAAATGGTTTCTAATTTTAATTCTTTGACTTTATTAAGAATGGCTTCAACAGGAAAGTTCTTGCCAACATTCATAGCGCCTAATGATTATACACTAGTTACAGCTCTAACACCCCTTGCTTCTGCAGCAGCTTTTAAATCAGCTTCCATAATGTTTCTGGCATTCAAATCCTGTGCTAGTGCCATAATAAACATGCTGCGTTTTTTGCCCAATACTTCTTTGTCCTTATTAACCCAAAAACCAATAACGGATAATTTAGAGGAGCTACAAGATTCAAATAAGAATTAAACGCTACAAATGGCAATGACCAGTTTAATTGATTTCATAGGGGAAGTTTGGTTGGATTAGTTTTGGAAATGAACCGTTATTTATTCGAATATAAAACAATACAGTTTATTTATATCATGTCTTTTAATTTCAAAATCACCTGATCTATTTCTGCTTCTGTATTGAATTTACTAAATGAAAAGCGTACAGTTACTTGATTGGGATTGGAGTTGATGGCCCTGATTACGTGTGAGCCTTGGTCGGCC
>JANOYH010000249.1:0-6215 GCA_031428775.1 Bacteroidota bacterium | reverse complement strand
CCAGCATTTCTTGTATACACCCACGCAGCTCCTGCAGTACCATTATCGAAATATCCACCTACTATCGCTGTATTACCATCGGCACTAAGTGAAACACTAATTCCTTGTTGGGCATTTCCTATAGCACCCGTGCCTACTAGTTTGCTACCTTGCTGCGTCCATACTCCAGCACTTCTTGTATACACCCACGCAGCGCCAGCATTACTATTATCAGCATTTCCTCCTACTATTGCCGTATTGCCATCTGCACTGAGCGAAACCGAACGGCCTTGATTGGCAGCTCCAGATGCTCCTGTGCCTACTAATTTGCTGCCTTGTTGAGCCCATAAACCTCCGCTACGGGCATAAATCCAGACGGCCCCCTCATTACTGTTGTCGTTTCTTCCACCTACAATTGCCGTATTACCATCTGCACTTAAGCTAACAGTAAAGCCTTGATTAGCATTTCCTACTGCGCCGGTGCCTACTAGTTTTGATCCTTGTTGCGCATTAGGGGCTTGGCTGGCTGTAACCGTAAAGTTACCCGTGCCATTGGCGGTTCCACCTCCAGTTGTAACACTTACCCCCGCTGTTGTTGCACCTGGCATTACCATCGCTACTAAACTTGTGCCTGTATTACTGATTGCTATGGCTGAAACTCCACCTATTGTTAAAGCAGTTGGTGTGCTTAAATTCGTTCCTGTAATGGTTACCAGTGTTCCTACGGGACCATTAGTTGCTGTAAAAGAAGTTATTGTTGGTGGTGTTTCATAAGTATAAGCCCATGCTGCGCCTGCATTGCTGTTATCTCCAAATCCACCCACCATCGCCGTATTGCCATCCGCACTTAAGCTTACGCTAAAACCTTGGCTAGCTGCTCCAGTTGCGCCCGTTCCTACTAGCTTTGCTCCCTGTTGGCTCCAAACACCAACGCTGCGGGTATAGACCCATGCTGCGCCTGCATTGCCGTTATCACTTCTTCCACCCACTATCGCCTTATTGCCATCCGCACTTAAGCTAACACTATAGCCTTGTAGGGCAACACCTATTGCGCCAGTGCCTACTAGTTTTGCCCCTTCTTGGCTCCATACTCCTCCTCCACTCCGGGTATAAACCCAAGCTGCTCCCGCTGTGCTGTTATCAGCATATCCACCTATTATCGCTGTATTGCCATCAGCACTTAAGCTTACGCTATAGCCTTGTTGGGCACTGCCCGTTGCTCCTGTGCCTACTAATTTACTTCCTTGCTGTGTCCAAGTCCCGCCACTGCGGGTATAAACCCAGGCAGCTCCAGCATTGGAATTATCAGCATAACCACCAACCATAGCTGTATTGCCATCAGCACTTAAGCTAACACTAAAGCCTTGTTGGGCAGCTCCTGTGGCACCTGTTCCTACTAATTTGCTGCCTTGTTGACTCCATACTCCACCGCTGCGGGTATACACCCATGCAGCGCCTGCATTGCTGTTATCGGTAGCTCCACCCACAATAGCCGTATTTCCATCCGCACTTATAGATACGCTATAACCTTGTCGAGGAGTTCCTGATGCTCCGGTGCCCACTAATTTATTTCCCTGTTGCCCATTGGGTGCATTGCTTGCTGTAATCGTAAAATTACCCGTGCCATTGGCGGTGCCGCCGGCTGTGGTTACACTTACCCCACCTGTTGTTGCGCCTGGCATTACCAATGCAACTAAACTCGTTCCTGTATTGCTGATGGGTATCGCTGAGACACTCCCTATACTTATAGCAGTAGGGCTGCTTAAGTTTGTACCCGTAATCGTTACTAAAGTGCCGACTGGGCCACTTGTTGGTGTGAATGACGTGATTGTAGGTTGAGCAAATACACTCGTGAACGAGGTTATGATAATAACCGATATAAAAAGAGAAAATTGGGTAAAAATCTTTTTCATGCTAATACTTTATAATTAAACTAAATAAGTTCGCCTTTCAGAGCGAACTGGCTTTATCAGTTATTTTCTCAATAATGCGTTTGATAGCTTTCAGTTTTTGTTCATCGGGTTGCATTTCAATTTCAATGGAGCCTTTATCGTAGGTTATTGAAAATTGATTGGGTTGTATATCAATTAAAAAATTCGATAGCTCACCCGATTTATTGGGATTCACTGTTTCGATATACAAGTAGTCCTCTTCAAATTCATTTTCACTATATTTTCTCATTAGCATTAAATATTGCCCAGAACTATGTTGTAGCTCATCTACTGTTACATGTTCATTTGCAATACCATTTTCCTGCTCGGCAAATGTGATACTGCAACCAAACTGTTCATCTACTATGGATATTTTTTCACAAAAAAATTTCATTTCATGCACCTCCATTTGCTTCAAATATTTTATTAACTACCTTTTAAAAGAGTTGTAATTTTTGAACCACTACTTATTGATTGTAAAATGATAGAATAGAAATTGTAAATGCAAAAAACAAGGGTGCCTAGGTCGTGTCTCTATGTTAACTTTTATGACACATTGCATATCAATATACTACATATATAAAATATACATACTTAATATTTTTGACTCAAAAAATCAAGATGATAAATAGGCTAGCTTTTTTAAAAAAGCCTTTTAAAAAAATAAGAGGTAAGCCAATTACTTATGGAGTTGCACAAATTTTATGTATTAATCGTGTACAGAACGTACAAAATCGGAAGGGGTTCCACCATGAAATTTTTTGAAGGATTTGTATAAATGAAACCTCGAATTAAAGCCAGCTTCTTGAGCTAAAGCATCGATGGTGTAATTGCCATATTTACCTGTATTTACTAAATCGATAAAATAATTAATTCGATTTTTATTGATTAAATCAATTAATCCAGTACCATAATTGTTATATAAAAAGTTACTGAGCATTTCGGATGAAACACTTAATTTAGTTTTTAAATCTTCGACCGAAGCGTCTTTATTAAGATAATACAAGTTTGTGAAAAACATTTCAACAAACAAATTGGTAGATAAATCACCATCAACTTTTTTATCAAACAAATCACCCAATTTAATTTTCAAGTTACTCCTATTTAAAAATTTGGGTCTAAACAATAAAAGTAAAACTAATATATAGTTAAACAGTAATAAAATAAAATAAGCAGTATTATTATACTTATCAAACTTAAAATAATGAGAAGTTACAAAGGAAATACCCGATAAAAACTGTAATACTAAAATCCAAAGTGTCCAATTACGCAATTGCTTGAAATAAATATTTTGGGGTGTATACTTGGTCAGAATTTTTAAAATTATCCTGAGGTTGATAGAAAAAAGGATTATAACAAAAAAAACCTTCAAATATTTAGCAATCTTTCCTCTAACTCCAGATAAACTCCACAATGGGATATCAGCATTTACTGGATCAATGAAACGGAAATACAGTAGAATTAATAATTGTGTGACGAAAAGAGATAGACCAAAGAAAATTATATGCCATTTTAACTTGTGTTCATATATATATGCAAATAAGCAAATTGCACCTGCTGGCAATAGTGCTTGGGGTATTTCTAGTGCCCAACGATTATATCCATAATAATAACTGTATAAAAAACCAACTCCACGCCAAGCAAAGGCAAAGCTTATTATTAGTATAATAATCTTTAGAAGAATAGGCTTTTTAAAATTAATAACAACCTCTGCAAACAAAATCGCAGCTTGTATAAATAGCCCAAAGGCTAAAAAAGCGATCAGATCTACAGTCATTTTTTTAAGGAAAATTTAAGCAAATGTATTAAAGTAATCTAATATAAGAATTAATGCTTGAACAAATACTGCAACGGCAACATAATTCAAGATAATGAGTAGAAAGTAATTAAACTAATACTTTTAAAATAAGTTTATAATCTAAAAAAACAAATCATAATCAATATTTTAGCTTATATATTAAATTTATTCAATTCTTATGAGAAAATTAATGCTATTTAGCATACTGGTTTTTTTTCAATCAAATATTTTTTCTCAAGAAAAAGTAAATCTTCTAATTAATATTATAGATAAGCAATCAAAACTTCCTTTGGAAGGAGCAACAATATTAATAAAGGAAACTGGTGAAATAGCTTTATCTAATATTAAAGGAGCATTCGAATTCAAAAATTCGAAAAATGGAAAATTAACTTTAGTAATTTCTTATGTTGGTTATGCTGATTTGTTTAAAGAAGTTACTGTTGTAGATAAAGTGATTACTAAATTAACTTTTGAATTATCTGTATCAAATGAAATTGGAAATGAATTGGTTGTTTCTGCATCTAAACGCCCTGAAAAAATCACAAAAGCTCCTGCATTAATTTTAGTAGTTCAGCAAAAAGATTTACAACAATCTGCATCATTTAATATTGTTGAACAAATTTCTAAACTTCAAGGAATAGAATTTACTCGAACTGGTGTAAATGGGATGAATTTAAATGCAAGAGGTTTTAATACTGCTTTTAATGCAAAAGTTTTATCGATAACGGATGGAAGAAATTCAATGTTTGCAGGAAGCAGTGGATTACCATCGGGCATTATGAATACTGTTATTAAAGAAGATGTAGATAGACTTGAATTTGTGTTAGGCCCTAACTCTGCATTGTATGGACCCAATGCACATAATGGAATTGTACATACCATAACAAAAGATCCAAGAAAATGGCAGGGAACTAATATTGTAATTGGTGCTGGAAATCAATCTGTATTTTCCGCTCGCTTTAGACATGCATCTAAAATTAATAATAAGTGGGCATTTAAAATAACAGGAGAACATACAACAGGAAGAGATTTTGAATTTTATGATAGTGTTTATGCTGGGGGTAATATATATGGACCATCAGTTGCAATACCAGAAAGAAATCCCAATTTTCAATTTTTGCATAAAAGGGGTGAAGCTCATTTGTATTACAATTTTAATTCTACATCAGACTTAATTATTTCTACTGGCGGTAGTATTAATAATTTATTAGGTGTAAACGGTATTGGAAGAAATCAATTAAAGGATTATACTTTTTCTTTTTTACAAATCAAATATAATAGTCCACGATTTTTTATACAAGCAAATGAAACATGGACCAATTTTGGCAATTCATTTTCACTTACTAATTACACTCGAGACTATTGGAATAGAACAAATAGTATAATTATAAATCCTAGTCATCCTTTATACAATTCTGTTGGACGTCTTCCATCCGATTCTGCTGAAATTTTTGCATCTCGTTTAGGTAACACTTATAAAGAAGAATCAAAAAGATATAATGCAGAAATTCAATACAATTATCCATTTCAAAAAGTTGGACTTAACTTAATTACAAGTGTTACTTATCAAAAAGATCTTCCTCAAACTTTTGGAACCATTTTAATTGATGCCAATAAAAAAATTGAAATAACTCAGATAGGTGCAGCAATTCAAATTGAAAAAACACTACCCAATTTATTTAAATTAGTAGTGGCTACAAGATTAGACAATCATAGTTTATTCAATAACATGTTCTCCCCAAAATTTGGATTACAAAAAGAAAGTAAAAGTGGTACTTTCAGATTAACTTGGGGCAAGGCATTTGCAACACCCATCATACAATTTCAAAGTGGTTCTACATTTGGTTTTATTTTTGGAAACGGAAATGGTGTTTCCTACATCCCCAATGGGGCCAATATTACAAACTCAAGTTTAATACAAACAACAACAGCATTAAATCCTGAACAAATAAGCACTTTTGAATTAGGGTATAAAGGAGCTATCAGCAAAAAACTGTTTCTTGATTTTAATAGTTATTACAGCAATAGTATTAATTTTTTAAGCCCATTGATAACTGTTGGAGGAAGAGCATTAAGTGTTGGAGATATTCCTATTTCAACTCCTTTGTTAATGCCAGGAACCGTAACCAACAATATTTTAAATGGAGCTTCTTTTAGTACATTTTTTAATTATGGGAAAGTAAAATCTTATGGTATTGATATTGGATTAAATTATTTATTTTCCAGCAATATAAATTTTATATTAAAGTATAGTTTTTTCGATTCTGATATTTCTAATAATGATATTAAAAACGATGCCAATAAAGATGGTTATGTTTCTTTGGAAGAAAGAAGTTTAAATGCACCTAAAAATAAATTGGTTTCAACTTTTAGTTTTCAAAATTTAATGAAAGGTAAAATATATATTAATGTATCTATGAGGTTTGTTGAAAAATTTGATATGTATAGTGGCAACCAAATTGCAACAGAAGCTGGCATTGGCAAAAGAGGAATTGTTTATGGAGGAA
>JANOYH010000248.1:0-3291 GCA_031428775.1 Bacteroidota bacterium | reverse complement strand
GTAAAATTTTATGGACAGACGATATGGATAAAGACGTGGGCAGAGGGGTTGCTGCAGACATTGATCCTACTTATCCTGGTGCAGAATCTTGGGGCGGTGGGGATGGATTGCATACTGCCAAAGGCGAGAGAATTGGCGCATCTCCACGATCAGTGAATTTTATTATTCAGTGGGATGGTGAAGCACTTGTTGAATTATTAAATGGTACAAGTATTGAAAAATGGGACTATCAAACCAAACAGTTAGTGAAATTACTTGACGCAAAAGAGGATGGTTGCGTTTCTAATAATGGTACGAAAGCTACGCCTGTATTGTCGGGTGATATTCTTGGCGACTGGCGTGAAGAAGTGATTTTTAGAACGGCGGATAATAATGAATTGCGCATTTATTCAACACCTATTCCCACCAAAATAAAACTTACTACCTTAATGCAAGATCCGCAATATCGATTAAGTATTGCTTGGCAAAATGTAGGTTATAACCAACCACCACATACCAGTTACTTTATGGGAGATGGAATGAAATTGCCGGTAAAACCTTTGATTAAGTTAGCAGGAACAAAAAATAAATAAATGAAAAAAGGCAATCTATTTAAAGGGCTACTGGTTTTAGGAATCTTTGTTTTAATGGGATTTCAACAACAACAAGACGACCATAGGACAAGGTGTATTTTAATAGGCGATAGCACTGTTAAAAATGGTAAAGGCAAGGGTGATGGCGGACTTTGGGGATGGGGTAGCTACTTGGCTAATTATTTTGACACCACAAAAATAGCCGTAGAAAATCACGCATTGGGTGGAACCAGCAGTAGAACTTTTCAAACAAATGGATTGTGGGAGAAAGCTTTAGAAAGGGTTAGAAAAGGTGATTATGTGTTGATGCAATTTGGTCATAACGATAGTAGTCCGCTTGACGATACCGCACGCGCAAGGGGTACCATTAAAGGTGTAGGGCCAGAATCAAAAGACATCTACAATCCCATTAAAAAAATCCCTGAAACAGTGCATAGCTATGGATGGTACCTCAATAAGTTTGTAGAAGACATCAAAGCAAAAGGCGCCATTCCGATCATCTGCTCACCCATTCCAAGAAACGATTGGAAAGAAGGTAAAGTGAATAGGGCTAATATGGGATATGGTTTATGGGCAAAGCAAGTTGCAGAAAATGCGGGTGTGTATTTTATAGAATTGAATGGAATGATTGCAGATGATTATGACGCAGCAGGTGAAACACAAGTCAAGAATTATTTCACAGAAAAAGACCATACGCATACCAATGAAGCAGGTGCAAAATTGAATGCAACGATTGTAATAAAAGGCATTTCATCTTTGAAAGGATGCGACCTTAAAAAAGGAATACTTGTTTCTAAATAATCATTCTATCTATTAATCCTTCTATATAAATGAAATTTCTCAGCCTTATTTTTAGCGTATTTGTTATTCAGTGTTGTATTGCTCAAGAGAAGATCGACAGAAAAGCATTGGTGTTAAGACATACTGTACGCAATCATCATTTCGATTCTTTGGAATCAGTTACAGTAGGCAATGGAAGGTTTGCATTTACAGTTGACGCAACTGGATTGCAGTCCTTTCCCAAATTTTATCAAAATGGAATTCCATTAGGAACACAGTCTGAGTGGGGCTGGCATAGTTTTAAAGACAGTGTTGGCTACAAATTTGAAGAAACACTAAAGGATTATGATTTCGACAATCGAAAAGTTTCTTACAGTGTGCAAGTAAAGGATCCCATTCGCAGTAAGCAAGCGTCTGATTGGTTTAGACAGAATGTACACCGCTTGCAATTGGGTAATCTTGGTTTTGAATTCATTAAAAAAGATGATAGCATTGCAAGCATTGCAGATATTCAATCTGTAAGTCAGGAATTGAATATGTTCACTGGCGAAATTACCAGTGAATTTAGTTTTGATGGTGAAAAAGTAACAGTGATCACGCTTGTGCATCCTCAGTTAGACTTGGTTGCTGTAAAAGTTGTTTCATCCTTATTGCAAGCAAAGCGATTGAATATCAGTTTGGCTTTCCCATTTCCTAGCAACGAATTTTTAGACAATGGGGTGAATTATGCAAGTGCCAACAAACACCAATCCACCAAAACGGTTCAAGCAAATTCGGTTAGCTTCAAACACCAATTGGATACCACCACTTATTTTGCCGACTTTATTTTTTCTCAACCCATTTTAGTAAAAGAAAAAAGTGCACACCAATTTTCTATTCAATCAAGCAATAGTTCATCACTAGAATTTACTTGTCATTTTATTAATCAACGTACTAAGAATGTTTCAACGTTGAGTTTACCTAGTTTTGAAAAAGCGAAAACGGCTAATAATCAGGCGTGGAATAGTTTCTGGACCAAAGGAGCCGCAGTAGATTTTTCGCATTGTAAAGACCCAAGGGCAAATGAAATTGAAAGAAGGGTGATACTCTCACAATGGCTTACCAAGATTCAGTGTTCGGGAAATCAACCTCCTCAAGAAACGGGTCTCACTTATAATAGTTGGTATGGAAAACCGCATTTAGAAATGCATTGGTGGCATGGTGTACATTTTGCATTGTGGAATAGAATGGAATTATTAGCGCCTAGTATGGACTGGTATCTGAAAGTAAAAAACAATGCTCTTGCTATTGCTAAGA
The DNA here is from genome assembly GCA_031428775.1 of Bacteroidota bacterium. Taxonomy (GTDB): domain Bacteria; phylum Bacteroidota; class Bacteroidia; order Chitinophagales; family Chitinophagaceae; genus Sediminibacterium. Next base: position 643 of record JANOYH010000248.1, on the reverse strand, counting down.
GGCAGGGTTATGCGGGTGTAAGGTGGCAGAAAATGACTGATCCGGAGGGGTTGGAAAGTCCGAGTTCCGTTGGCGCATTTTTAATCTGGCAACAACCGCATATCATCAGTTTTGCAGAGTTAGACTATCGACAAAATCCGACTGCTGCCACGTTAACAAAATTCGAATCACTCGTTTTTGAAACAGCCAATTTTATGGCTGATTATGCACGCTATGATAGTGCCAGAAAAAATTATGTATTAGGAAAGGGATTGATACCGGCACAAGAAAGATTTAAAACAGAACTCACTTTTAATCCCACTTACGAGTTGGCATATTGGCATTGGGGATTGAAAACAGCGCAGCTTTGGCGTGAACGACTAGGTATGAAAAGAGATGTGGAATGGGATAAAGTTATCAATCAACTATCGCCACTTCCAAAACTGGGTAATGTTTATTTAGCTACAGAATCAGCACAAGATTCTTATACGAATCCTGTTTTTTTAACTGACCATCCTTCAGTATTAGGCACATTTGGGATGTTGCCTAACACTGGAATGTTAAATACGTTGGTCATGCGCAATACTTTTAATTTGGTTTGGGAAAAATGGAATTGGAATGATACTTGGGGATGGGATTTTCCCATGACTGCAATGACTGCCAC
>JANOYH010000247.1:0-2868 GCA_031428775.1 Bacteroidota bacterium | reverse complement strand
TGATCTTTTTCCGTAGTACAATCGTCTAGGATTTTCCAAACAAACAAATCTGCATTCGTTTCATTAGCCCCAGGGCTGTCTCCAGAAGGAATCAAAGTATTGGCTAAACTTGCCAATAACATTTCTTGGTCTATTGTTATTTGAATGTATTTTAGGCTGATACCACTGTTTTGTGGCAATAACAAACAAGACGGTATTAATGAGGAACCTATTGAAACAAAAAGCATCTGTTTCAACAGCCTTCTTCTTGATGGCTGCATGGCAACAATTTAACCTACAAAATAAGCAGCATTTTAGATAAATACGCAATGATGGAAAGAAAAAACAGGTTTTAGTTAAAAAACAACCACTACTTCAAAATTGGTTCAACCGACTTGTCAATTGCAGTTAACAAAGCTTCTACTAAGGAAGCTTTCGCTTCAGATTTGTCTTTTAAGATAGTTCTACTGCTAAAGACATTGTTGGGGAAATATTGAACAAAATAATTGGAGTATGATTCTAACTCCCAATAAACGAATGTCCCTCTTAATAACCCTGTAATTTTTTTCCCTTTATATTCCGTTTGAACGGGTATTGAAAAGAATTTCATATGTCTAAATTTTAAACAAAAATAAGTTGGAAATGATGCTGTAATTTGTAGTATAATTACCTATTTCTTACCACAAAAACATCAAGAATTAGCATGAAAACCTATACAGCATCACGTCTTTCCAATGGCAATAAATTTTATCCTTGCAAACTTACCATCGATAATCAGTCAATCACACTTAGTCTTCCTGGCTTTTTCAAGGGAAAGGAAAGTACCATTCCTTTAAATAGAATAAGTTCCGTTGACATTGAAACCCCACTCGTTGGCTTTTCTACCATACACGTGGAAACAACTGGAGAAGGTAGTATTAAAGCGCATGGGTTTACAAAAGCGGAAGTAGAAGAAATAAAAGCAACCCTCCTTTCTAAAGTTCAAGGGAACTAAATCAATCTTTTAAAAAGCTATAATGTTGACCTTGAAACCTTTTTTCTTGAATCAGCTTTGTTAAATTTTTAAAAGATTCATAGGGGGCTTTTGCTATAAATAGATTGACCATCCATGCAGGTATCCCTCCTCCCGGATCAATCTTTATGGTATAATCAATGCTGATTTTATGGTTGCCTTCAGATTTCACCAACCATTTTGCAGCAGAATAGGGCACCCTTTGTTTTCCTTCTATTTCAGGAAGAATATGGTCAATTGTATTTGCGTAAATGGACAATATTTTTGTTTTGGGGTCTTGCACAAAACTTAAATCTATTACCATATCTCTATTGTTGATGGGCCAAGGCAAATCAACTTCCGCATAATACAAAAATTTGTCAACAGAAACTTGTTTGATGCTATACGCATTCTTGGTTGAAACTACCCATTGAGGCTGTATTTGTACTAATTGCAAAACCGAAATCAGTTGTTCCATTGTTCCAGGTAGTGAACACAACACCCTAATTGCCTTGAACTTCGAATTTTCTTGATTGGTCACAAAAACCTGTATGCCCTCTTTTTCTTTTTTTAATACCCAATTTGTCTGAGCTGAAGTATAGCAATAACAAACCATCATCAAATGCAACAAAAAGACTTTTGAGGTGTTTGTTTTCAACAGAATCTAATTTCAACAATAATACGACACTTAAGTTTCCAATCAACCTGAATTCATTAGATTTAAGCATTAATTCTACTATTTGTTCCAGAAATCAACGATACAACTACTCCGTTTCCCTTTCTCTTTTTTTCTAATGCCCGTCTATTTTTTTCCTTTGATTTTTACTGAAAACATCAACTTGACAAAATCAATTTTACTTTTGGCCATTTTAAACTTATTGTTATACCCTTCTAGTAATGGCTATAATTCTTATATGGACAGAGACACCACTAGCATTGGGGGAATTAAGCATCCGCTTTTGCCTACCTATCAGCTTTTTGTTGTTTCTATTTGTATGGACCTCCTTTGTCTTTTTTGCTCTTTATTATTAAGCCCACTTGTTACCATTTGTCTATGCTGTTATATGCTTTTTTCTCGGCTATATAGTTGGCGTAAAATAAGGTTGAAAAAATATCCAATAATTGGTTATCTAACCGTTGTGCTGAATCAAGGCGCATTGGTCTTTTTTTTGGTGCTAAATGGCGTTAGTACATCAAGCGAAATAATGATTCCTTATTCTTTATTGTTGGCCGCCAGTTTATTAATAGGAGGCTTTTATCCTATCACGCAAATATACCAACACGAAGCAGATCAAAAAGACCAAGTTAATACTCTTTCCCTTTTACTAGGAAAAAGGGGCACTTTTTTCTTTTGCTTAGTTTTATATATTACTGCATTCAGCATTTTATTTTTCAATTTTAAAGGAACAGACAACCTACTTCAATTTTTCATTTTACAATTATTTTTCATTCCAGTAATTTATTATTTTCTTGGCTGGTTTATCCGTGTTTGGAAAAATGAAATGGAAGCAGATTTTACCCAAACCATGCGCATGAACTGGATAGCAAGTATCTGCACCAATGCTGCTTTTGTGACACTTTTAATTTTAAAACATTTTGGCTGAGATTATTTCAATAGCAACCGCAGTACCTAATTTCAAGCATCCGCAGAAAAGCATCTTGCATTTCATGCAAGAAAGTTTTGGACTTGATCCCATTGAAAAAAGGAAACTTTCATTTCTCTATGCACAAAGTGGCATTAGCTTTAGGCATTCTGTAATTGCTGATTTTGGTTGTGAAAAAAGCGATTGGAAATTTATCCCAAACAACAGTTCGCATCCGTTTCCAACTATTGATCAAAGAATGGAGTTATACAAACAAAACGCATTACCTCTTGCGCTTAAAGCCATTGAAGATTG
>JANOYH010000246.1:0-3411 GCA_031428775.1 Bacteroidota bacterium | reverse complement strand
TTTTTTATTCGCTTGCTATCATAAATAAAAAAGATGTTTTCAAGCACCAGAGATACATGATTGGCACTTCATTTATTATGCTCACAGCCATTCTAAGCAGAATTTTGCAACACAGTTTTGAGCCTGATAGCATTCAGCCATACGACTTTTTTATCCTGTTATATTTTAGTGTAATCATATCAGCACTACTTTTAGTAAATGATATTATAAATAAGAAAAACCCATTTCCTTACACTATTGTAATGGTCGGCTTGCTTGTATATACAATTTTCTATCATGTTCGTTCCACAGAGGTTTGGCAATCTGTAGTGCGTTACATTGGAGATACTATTTTTTGAAAAGACTTTCAATATCTAATCATTTCCTAACTTGAAAGAATAATTATACTATCACCGACAAACAAGCCGAACGCACAACATGAACTGTGCATAAAAACAAATAAATCAGGCTATTTAATTAGTCCTTTAAAATTATCGACATATGTGGCACTTTAAAGATTGGAGTATAAACAATTAAGCAATAGTTGCTTCAATTTTAACTGCATTAGCCCTATAAAAGGTTACCAAAATAGCTACCAATTTCGATATATTTGAGAGTAAAACAAGCCATAAATAGGGCATTTAAGCGATATAAAGTGTGTGATTTGGTTGGATTCATAACCCTGAGGTCACGAGTTCAAATCTCGTTCTCGCTACGAAGTTAATTCCAAGAATAACATACGAATTCAGAAAGTCGGCTTTAAAGGCCGACTTTTTTGATTTTAAGGAATTTCTCAAACATTTTCTGGTGTTTAATTGATATTAAATGATGTTTTCAATATACTTATAACCACTACCTGTGTTTAATATTAGTACACGATGTTCGTTTTCAACTGTCCCTTTGTTTTTTAATTGACTTAATGCCATATATGTTGCAGCACCTTCTGGTGAAATTAATATGCCTTCTTTTTTGCTAAATAATAAAACGGTTTCTTTTATTTTTTCCTCTGGAATGGTACAAATTTCTCCATTAGATTCTTTAATCACATTTAATATTAAATCCATGCCATAAGGATATGGAACCGCCAATCCGTTTGCAATAGAAGCTTCTGGCTTGAAATGTTCTATCCAGTGAAGTGGTTCATTGAAGGCTTCTTGAATTGGGGCACAGCTAGAAGACTGAACAGCAATCATTTTGGGTAATTTGTTTTTTATCCAACCTAATGCAATCAACTCTTTAAATGCTTTCCAAATACCAATAAGTCCTGTGCCACCACCAGCTGGATAAAAAATATAATCAGGTAAATCCCAGTTAAAATATTCTGCAATCTCGTATCCCATTATTTTCTTGCCCTCTAATCGGTATGGTTCTTTTAGAGTTGACATATCAAAATAATCCCCATTCATATTTAATTCTTTTGCTTTGCTTCCACAGTCGTTAATGAGTCCATCAACTAAAATCAGGTTAGCTCCATAAAGCGCACACTCGTCTTTAAAAACCTTAGGGGTGTGCCTTGGCATAATGATGGTTGCGTCTATATTTGCTTTTGCGCAATAGGCTGCTAAGGCACCTCCTGCATTTCCAGCAGTTGGAATGATACATTTTTGAATTCCAAGCTCTTTGAGCTTAGAAACTGCTACACTTAAACCCCTTGCTTTAAAAGAACCTGTAGGATTATTTGATTCATCTTTTAAATAAAGACGCTCTTGGTTAATAAGTTTACCTAATATTTCAATTTTCGTGATTGGTGTTAAACCTTCACCCAGTGAAATAATATTTTTGGAATCTAAAATAGGCAAAAACGAACTGTATCTCCATATTGAATCGTTATCCTTATTTATAACGTCTTTTAAGATATCTATTTATAAATGATATGAGAAAAGAAGCGGCTTATCACAACAAGTAGCAAATAATTGTATTTCTTTATAATCATACGTTTTAAGGCATTTTGAACAATACAACCTGTATACTAGCGAACCGCTTTCATATCTATTTTTCATTTAGCTAAAATAGACAAGATATTATAACTAGAATATTCGATTTAGTTATATCTCATAACTAAAAGTTATAACATATTTTGACAAAATTTAATAAAAACTTTATTGATGTCATTGTTTTCTGAACCACGTCGCTGAATGAAATAAAAATCACGAAATATTTTAAGGCCTTCAATTTTTACAACGTGTAATTCTCCTGTTTCAATTTCACTTATAATTGCACCTTTGGGTAAAAATCCCAAACAGGTATCTTCTTTTAAGAAATTTTTTAGCGCCTCAGTTCCACTTAACCTAACACTTACATTTAGATCGCTTATTTTAATTCTATGCAATTTTAAACTCTCTTTTAATGACTCAAGTGTTCCAGATCCTTGTTCTCGAAGAACAATTGGAAGGTTTACAATTTCGTTAATTTTAATGCTTTTCTTACTAGCAATATAACTGGATTTACTACATACTGCAACTACTTCATCCGATAAAAAAGGCTTATAAATTAGAGATGAATTCTTTTTACGTCCTTCTACAATTCCAATTTCAATATCTTCATTTAGTAATGCTTGAATTATGGTATCTGTATTTCTGTTTAATAAATTAATATTAATATTTAAAAACTCATGATGAAATTTTGATAAAATTTTTGGTAAAAAATATAAAGCAACAGTAGTACTAGCCCCAAGGTTTAAATCCCCTTTTGCATTCGCTTTTTTATGAATAATACTAAGTTGATATTCTAAAAATGATTCAATTCTCTTTGCTTCTTTAATTTGATTATATAAAATTTGTCCACCTTCAGTTAAATTTATAGTATTCTTTTTTCTTTCAAACAAGGGTATTTTGTAGTAGGCTTCAAGAACTTTAATATGTTTACTCGTGGCTGGTTGACTTATAAATAGAACCTGACTTGCTTTTGAAAAACTAAGGTTCAGTGCAACTTGATAAAAAACCTCGTGTCTAGTTGAAATCATTAATAGATTTGTAAAATATTTATCTAAGGTAATGAATTAATCCTGCGTGAGGAAAATAGCCCGCGAATTGGGTCAATTCTATTGATATCGATTTTATGAAAATATAACTAATTACATATCAACGCCTTAATTTTCTCAAAAAATCTTCATACCTGAGGTCACGAGTTCAAATCTCGTTCTCGCTACAATTTTAAAGAGGCTGAAGTGACTGAAAACCAGTTGTTTCAGCCTCTTTTATTTTATTTCCTCCAGTGGTAATTTTTTAACAGCTACCAAAAAAGCTACCAAAATTTTGCAAAATGAAAATTCAACTACCTAATGGCTGTACTCACAGCAAATTTTCTGTAATCCCCTGTATTTAGCGATTGAAAATCGTACCATATTTCAGTTGAAAATCGTACCACCTGAGCCGGCAATTAACCTGTCCCTTTGCAATAAAAGCGGGGACATAAAAAATGCTTGGCGTGGAT
>JANOYH010000245.1:0-2383 GCA_031428775.1 Bacteroidota bacterium | reverse complement strand
AGTCCTGACTCTCTGTACCACCAGCGCCTGCATTGATTTGCAAAACGGCAGGAAGCTCGTCTTCTGGCTTATTGAGGGTACTTTTGAATTCTGCTTCTTCAATAAGTTTAATGGCAAGCTCATGCCCTTCTTTGGCTTCTTCCTCCGAAGCATCACCGGCTTTCCAGAATTCAAATAGCACGGCAAAATCTTCTACGGCACTTGCTACCTCATGGTATAGTTTCAACCAGTATTCGTTTACCTTAATTTCCTTAACAATGGCAGTAGCGCGCTTATTATCGTCCCAGAAGCCAGGCGAAAGCGACAGTTGTTTGTCGGTATCTACTTTATATGTGCGGTTCTCAACGTCAAAGAAACCTCCTCAGGACAACTACACGGTCCCTCATATATTTAAGTTGCTCTTGTGTCATAGGTAACAAAAATAAGCTAAAGCAAATCAGCTTGCCAAAACAAGTTCAAATAAGCCTCAAATAATAAAATACTACAAACCTCATAAGCCGGATTCTGTTTCTAAACTATCATTTATCTTGCCCTGCAATTACTTGCAAGATCTTGCTGCCTACCCTGGAGCTCAAGCGGGCCGCCTTCAAACGCTCCTATACATGGCATTACAACACCCAAGGTTTACCCCCCTTACAAGTTACCCTGTAAAGCCGTGCGCTCTTACCGCACTTTTTCAGCTTTTCCCCAATTGCTTGAGGTAGTTATTTTCTGTGGCACTTTCTCTACCCCTGTTCCCAGAGATGCCGGCCATTAACCGGTGGGTTGCCCTATGCTGTCCGGACTTTCCTCCCCCACTTACGTGAGAGCGATAGTTCGGGCTTGTAGCGGGGCAAAGATACAAAAGCACTCTGTATCAGTTCAAATCATTTAATACAAGCTTGAGAAATGAAAAATGATACATTAGAAAAGACAAAAAATGATGATTGTATAAATCAGCATTTTTTTTAGTATTGAAAGAAAATTTCTGTGGCACCATAGCCAAAACGTGGGTCGTATTGGTTGATGAAATTTTTCACTTCGCGCTTGGCTTTAATTCGCTCGTGGATCTCGTCTTTTAATTTTCCTGATCCAACACCATGGATAATAATCAAAGACGACTGATAATGTGCAATCGCAATATCAACCCATTTTTCAAATTCGTTGAGTTGAATAGTTAAGATCTCAAAATTGCTGAGTCCTTTCCAATCATTTTGTAATTTTTCAATATGCAGGTCCACCACTGTTCTTGCGGGAGGCAAGTGTTGGCGGCCTTTTGAAGCGTCATAAATTTTATATCCCTTTGCGGCCAATGCCCCCATTTCAAATTTATCATCATCCAATTTTTCGGGATATTGTTCAAAAAGTAAATAATTCACTGCTGGACTATTTCCTTCTTTCAACAATTCAATCTTTTGAAAAAGTTGTTTGGGTTTTATTTTCAAGGCCGTTTCAAAATGGGTAGCTTTTTTCTTTTCTGGGTTTAATAAACTGAAATCGAATAAAAAGCCCGGACTATCATTCACCTCTTCAAACTTGATATCGTGCAAATAAAAATCGTGAAATGGTTGAATGCTTGTATCTAATTGAAAATGGGTAGTTCCTAAAAACTGTTGTTGGTATTTGAATTGATAGGCTTTATCAGTATGGTTTACCAACCAGACTTTTAACAGCTCCACCACTTCATCATTGAAGTCATCGATCCCAAATTTTGGAATCAAAGAAAGCCAAATGCCATCGGCTATTTTGAGTTTACTGGGCTGCGGTTTTTCTTTGGGAACCTGGTCGATATAAATTTTAGGCACAGGCTTCAAAGCCTCTTTTTTCTTTTCTGTAAATCGCTTAAAATAAGGGAAGTCTATTTGATCCATATAAGCAGGAAACTTTACACCCCTCACTTCAATCAAAACCATTTTATCATTCACAATTTCAATCACTTTCCCTTCCTCGTTACTCAACAAAACCAATATATCGTCGCCTACTTGATACTTCATTCCTTTTCACTTAATGAAGCGCAAATTTACAACTATGCTGCCAGTTTACTGCGCTTTCTTCCATAGACTAAGTAAATAGATAGTCCTAAGGCCATCCATCCAAAAAATACCATCCAACTTTTTCCAGGAATTTCAATCATCAAATACATGCAACAGAGAACGCCGCAAACGGGAATGAGTGAATAATTTCTAAGAAAACTTAAGATGGCAGTAAAAACAGCCGCTATCACAAAAGCCAAGAATAATATTTCTTGATAGGCTTCTGTGCCAATATTTGAAAAGTCATTTAGGATTCGATCTTTGAATAAGAATGCGAACAACAAAACGATACCTGGCACAATCCATTTACCATTGATATAAGGGAGTTGAAATTTACCTTGTTCTTTGGCCATCCTTGGCAATACCAACAC
>JANOYH010000244.1:0-10365 GCA_031428775.1 Bacteroidota bacterium | reverse complement strand
TGGTCAACTTGCGTTAACCAAGTTATATTATTTATCAGCTTTAATATTCACACAATTAGTGAGCAGCTTCATGCTTTGCTGCTTCTTTCTTTTCTGGAGCAGCTTCATGATTGGCCTTTTCTTCTTTTCCTTCTTCTTCATCTGCATTGCGCACTTTAGCCAAATAAGTTACCCCTGGCAAAACGTGCAATTGCTCTAACACATAAAACTGGCGGTTCGGATTGTCTACCCTTACTTTAGAAATGGCACTTTCTTTATTGTTGGCATTCCCAAAAGCAATAGCCTGAGTTGGACATGCTTGCTGACATGCTACTTTAAGATCGCTGTCTTGTAAAGGACGACTTTCTTTCTTAGCAGTCAACTTACTTTCCTGTAAACGTTGTACGCAGAAAGAACATTTTTCTATCACACCACGAGAACGAACGGTTACATCCGGATTCAACACCATGCGTGTTAAATCATCGCCCATATTTAAAACCACATCGTTTACAATACCTTCCTGATTGTCTGGGAAGCTATCAGCTCCGGTGTAATCAGCCCAGTTAAATCGACGTACTTTATACGGACAGTTATTGGCGCAATATCTTGTACCGATACAACGGTTATAAGTCATTTGATTCAATCCTTCGCTGCTATGGTTGGTTGCTGCAACAGGACATACGTTTTCGCAGGGTGCGTTATCGCAGTGCTGACACATCATGGGTTGGAACACTACATTCGGATTGTCCATATCACCGCTGAAATAACGGTCGATACGTAACCAATGCATTTCATGTCCGCGTAAAACTTCTGGTTTACCAACAACAGAAACGTTGTTTTCTGCATTACATGCTACCACACAAGCGCCACAACCATTACAGCTGTTCAAGTCTACGCTCATTCCCCATTTGATACCTGGACGGTCGTATACTGGATAGATAGTGCCTTGTCCTTCGTATTTTTCGAGTCCGCCGTAAGGTTTCAATTCAGCCTCACGCTCTTCTAAAATTTCTGTTGGATGTTTTTTGTAATCAGCCAAAGAAACTTCTTTCATTACTTCGGTACGATTGCCATAAGCGGTATCGTAACGGCTATGTGTTTGCGTAAGTGCTACTGGATATTTTTCTTTAGTGGCTTCAATTTTTACATTGTTGCAAGTAAGACTTACCGTTCCATTAATAATGCAAGCAAAAGGGAAGGCATTTTTACCAACGCCAGCTGCGGCTTTACCTATGTTTTCGCTTCTACCGTAACCAAGCGCAATACCAATGGCATTAGGATGTGTACCAGGAATAATCAATACTGGAAGTTCCAATAATTTGCCATTCACGGTAACTTTTACAACCGGTTTTGGTGGATTTACTTCGTAATCATCTGCCTGACCATTATTGTTCAAATCAATGCCTACCAATGTTCTTGCTAGTGCTGGAGAAATAACTACGTAGTTGTCCCATGTAGCCCGTGTAACTGGATCGGGCAATTCTTGTAACCAAGGGTTTGAAGCACCTTGACCAGCACCGATACCAATTTTTTCATACAGCACCAATTCAATATCACCTGCTTTATTACTGGCGCTTGCTGCAGTAACAGCTGCTGCAACAGCGGCACTTTTAAAAGAAGCAGCAAAAGGTGTTGCTTCAGATGTTGGATTGATTACACCTTGTTGTAAAGCAAGGTCCCAACCATTTTCTCCACCCACTTTTGCTGACCAATAGGTTTTTACAAATGCTAAATAATCTGAAGTTGACCCACTCCACTTTAACAAGCTATCTTGCCACTGGCGGGTTTTGAATAAAGGATAGATAGTAGGTTGAATCAATGAGATATAACCAGTTTTTGCTTCTGCATCGCCCCAGCTTTCTAAGAAGTGGTGATCAGGTAAAACGTATTTACACAAAGCACTTGTTTCATCCACTTTTGTGTTGAAAGAAATACTTGCTTTTACTTTTTTGAGTCCGAGATTAAACTTGTCGGCATCCATCCAAGAATAAGAAGGATTAGCGCCTTGAATCAACAATGCACCAACAGAACCGGCATTCATATCGTCTACCAATTTTGCAAAATCGGCGTCAATACCAGCGCGATAATTTAGCGTGCTACTCCAGTCAATTGTTTTTCCACCAGCACCAACTGCTTCGTTGATAGCATTCACAATCACTTGAACATTCACGTCATTGCTTCCGCTTACAACCAATGCTGCGCCTTTATTTGCATTCAATTCTTTGGCTGCTTTTACAATACCTGCTTTTAATTTGTCATCGCTGATACCAGTAATAGCACTGCCATTCACTGCACTCAATAAAGCAACAGCAATAGCTGCTGATTCAGAGGGGCGGTGCAAATATTTTTCATCTGCGTTAGAACCTGTAAGACTTGCTACACTTTCAAAATGAATGTGTTTGCTCATCTCTGGATTCTTTTCATTGATTCTTTTACCGGTTGCATATTGCATAGCAAATTCAACAGGGCTCAACCAAGTACCTAAGAAATCTGCACCAAGACTAACAATAGCTTTTGCATTGTTGAAATGGTAAGTAGGGATCGCTTTTTTCCCATAGGTCAATTCGTTGGCAAGTAACATACCGCTATAAGAAACGGCGTCATAAGTAATGTGCTTGCTTCCTGGATATTTTGCTAAGAATTGTGCAATGGATGCTTTGGTTGTTGGAGAAGTAATAGTGCTCGTTAAAATCACTACAGCGCCACTTAAACCAGACAATGCAGCAGCTATGGATTTATCTGCGGCTTCAAAAGTCACTTCTTTACCGTCGATTGTTGGGTAGCGTAAGCGAGCAGTATCGTATAAGTCTAAAACTGCGGCTTGAACACGAGCAGAGGTACCTCCACCAGTAACTGGACTCAATTCATTTCCTTCTAATTTGATGGGTCTACCATCGCGTACTTTAGCCACCACACTAACCACATCGCCATCCTGAACATAGGTAGTAGCATAGTATTTTGACACACCAGGTACCACTTCTTCCGGCCTGTTTGCAAATGGAATAGATTTCTTAATAGGCATTTCGCAACTAGCCGCTGCGGCTGCCGCTGCTGTGCTAAAGCCAAGGTATTTTAAGAAGTCGCGGCGTGGCGCTTTAGCTTCTAAAAAGCTAGTGCTTTCATCAGCAACAAACGGTAATTCTTCCTTGAATTCGTCTTTTACGTCTTTGTTATAAGCGTCAGACTGATTCAGCTCACCAAAACTTTGCCAGATCTTTTTTTGCTCCATAATATGTTGGTTGAAAGCGGCGGATTGTTTGCGAGCAACCCCTGCTCCTTTTTATATTGTACAAAAACATACAGCCGAAACCGTATGTAGTTATCCTAGATTAATAGTGACATTTTTGACATTCTGTTCCACCAATACTTTCTACCGTAACACCTTTGGTACTGTCCATCTTTCCAGATTTCAGGTCTTGGTGGTATTTCTCATAGATACTGTAGAAACCATTGTCTTTAAACTGAACTTTTGTTTCACGGTGACAGTTAATACACCAGCCCATGCTTAGGTCGGTAAACTGTTTTACTTCATCCATTTTAGTAATATCACCATGACAGGTTTGGCACTGTACTTTACCTGCTTTCACGTGTTGAGAGTGGTTAAAGTAAACGTGGTCTGGCAAATTGTGGATACGCGTCCATTCAATTGGTTTTGCTTTTGAAGCGTCAAAAGGCTTGCCTGCTTCAAAGCCAGCGTATTTATATAATTTCTGAATTTCTTTGGTGCCGTCCACTTCCACACCGGCTTCAGTATACAATTTTTCACCTTTGTATTCATTGATAGCCATGTGACAGTTCATACAAACATTCACGCTTGGAATATTTGAATGCTTTCCTTCTTGTGCACCACCATGACAATACAAGCAGTTGATTTGATTCACGCCTGCGTGTACTTTATGTGAGTAGAAAATGGGTTGTTCTGGTTGATAGTCTTGACTTCGACCTAAGCCCATTGCACTTTTGGTAGTTAAATATCCACCTACTATAAAGAGAACGATTGCGATGAAAGTGATATTTCTTTTGTTCTTGAAGAAAGAAACAGGAACCGTTTCAGGTTCGCCAATTTTGTCGTCAGACAATTTTTTCAAATTAGCATTCACTTGTAACAAGATCAAGGCAACAACTGCAAGGATCAACGTAAGGATTCCAAATAATAGGGTATTATCTCCTGCTTCTACAGCAACAGCAGTGCCGGTAGTTTTTTCAGAACCTGGGGCAGGAACAGTATTAACATAAGCAATAATAGCGTCAATTTCTTTGTCGGTTAAGCCAGGAAACTGGTTCATGGCCGTTTTGTTGTACTCATTATACAGGTTAGTAGCATAAACATCGCCTGTTTTTAAGAAGGCTGCACTATTCTTAATCCAAGCATGGAGCTTTGCTTTATCGGGCCAACGATCTTCCACGCCTGCAAGGGCAGGTCCTGTGGACTTTTTATGCACCGCATGGCATGATGCGCAGTTAGTACTGAATAAGGTCTTGCCATCTTGCGCAGCTATTGAGCCAGCAAAAAAAGAACCCAGGAATAGTAAAGCGCTTAAAAGCAGTGTTTTGGGCATACATCTAAAAGATATCATATTCACAAACTGTGGTTCTAGGTGTGGAAAAATATCCGTGAACGGCTGCAAAAATATGATACGAACATGACAAAAACTAAACCTTTAAAAAAAATATTTATCCAAGTGCGGCTTGCGTTTCAGCGAATTGCGGTGTAACGGTCAAAAATTATGTCATGAAATTGTAAACGATTTTATGGAATCGAGGTTATTTGTTTATTGGTAAAAGATTAGTGGAAATTTTATCCCACATTTGAAAAATGTTTAGACGCCTACAGAGCAAATGGGGGGTAAGTACCCAGCAATTCTGGATCATTTTTATTGTATTTGGGTTAACTGGCACCACCACTGCCTTTATTACAAGGTATGTGGCTGCTTGGCTGGGTTTAGGACCCGAAAGTTACTGGCTTTGGAAACTTTTGTTAAGGATGGCTATGTTATTATTGGGGTATCAAGTGTTGCTTTTGGGCTATGGGGCTTTACTTGGACAATGGGCATTTTTCTGGAAATATGAGCGAAAATTGCTCCAAAAACTGCATATTTTGCCCAAAAAGATCCAAAAACTGGCCATTTTTGCTTCTGGCGCAGGAAGCAATGCGTCTAAAATTATTGCTCATTTTAATAATCATCCTAGCATACAGATAGCTTTAATTGTTTGCAACAAAACAGGAGCGGGGGTATTAGAAATTGCTGCTCAAAATAAGTTACCCACTTTAATCATTGAACGAGATCGGTTTTTGAATGGTGATGCGTATGTGCCCATTTTGGCTGAAAAAGGGATTGACTTTGTAGTTTTGGCGGGTTTTCTTTGGAAGATTCCTCCTGCATTGATAGCGGCATATCCCCATAAAATGGTCAATATTCATCCGGCTTTATTGCCCAAATATGGGGGTAAGGGTATGTATGGGGCAAAGGTTCAAGAGGCAGTCATTGCTTCTGGCGATGCAGAATCTGGAATTACCATTCATTATGTAAATGAGCATTATGATGAAGGGGCAACCATTTTTCAAGCCAAGTGTACCGTGCACCAAAATGATGATGCCGATAGTTTAGCGCATAAAATACATGGATTGGAACACTATCATTTTCCCCTCGAGTTAGAAAAATTGCTTAGCAAATAAAGTTGGTAGTCCTTTTTTTCTTCGTGAAATTGAGGATTCAAATTTTAGAAAGCCATGCTTAAAATCAGTCCTGTTATTCCTACCCAACTACTTATTTCCAGACATCTTCGTTTGTTGACACCTCTGCTGATTGTTTTTCTGACAACTACCCTTGCCATCGGGCAGACACTAAGTATTGGCTTGCCAGAAAAAAATGGATTTTCTGCAGAACGGCTAGCACGTATTGATAAAATTGTACAGCAATATATTGATAGTGGTTGGATCAATGGAGCCATTGGAATAGTTGCTAAAAATGGACAGATTGTATATTATAAAGGATTGGGCTATGCTGATATTGAATCAAAAAAGCCCATGCCCAAAGACGCCATTTTTCGCATCGCCTCACAAACAAAAGCCATTACTAGTGTGGCCGTGATGCAATTATTAGAAGAAGGAAAATTTTTATTGGACGATCCTATTTCAAAATATATTTCTGCATTTAAGAAACCTGTTGTGTTGGATAAATTTAATGCAGTAGATAGTTCTTATACAAGTATACCTGCCACAAGAGAAATAAGCATTCGCGATTTATTAACGCATACATCTGGTATTGGATATGCACAAATAGGCACCAAAACATTTACTGCTATCTACGCAAAAAACGGCGTGTATGGCGGCATAGGATTGCCTGCTGGCATGACTTTGAAAGAAAATATATTGCGACTAGCCCGTCTTCCATTAATGCATCAACCCGGCGAAAAATGGACTTATGGATTGAATACTGACGTGTTAGGATATTTGGTAGAAGTAATGAGTGGCATGAGTTTGGATGCTTATTTTCAGAAAAAGATATTTGGTCCACTTGGTATGAAGGACAGTTATTTTTATTTGCCAAAAGAGAAACAAAATCGTTTAGCAAAATTGTATACAGAAGATAGTACCAAGCATATTAAAGCAATGCCAGAGATGATACCAATGAATGGAAATTTTTACAGAGATTTTCCTAATACAGTTGGGGGTACCTTTTATTCTGGTGGAGGTGGATTGGCTTCTACTGCTTATGATTATGCCATTTTTATGCAGATGTTATTGAATGGTGGTGATTATGATGGCAAACACATTTTGAGTAAAGCAAGTATTCGATTGATGACAACCAATCAAATTGGTAGTCTCTCAAGAAGTGGATTAGGTGCTGATACAAAGTTTGGATTAGGATTTGAATTAGTAACTCCATCAAGCTATGGAAAAGGATTCACCTCTATGGGAAGTTTTAGTTGGGGGGGCATGTTTAGTTCCACCTATTGGATAGACCCAGTAGAGAAAATAGTTGGACAGTTTGTGTTACAGATGTTACCATCGAGTCATGGTGACATCAATGAAAAATTCAAAGTCCAAGTTTATCAAGCACTAAAATAAAAAATAGATATCCTACTTTTTCTCCACAGAACAAGTATTCATCCCAACTAAAGTATAAAGCGGACAAAAACTAATAACAGAAGTGGCCAAAAAAACGCCGCCAAATACAAGCAATACCATACCAAAGGTACCTGTTACAGTTCCTGTAAAATACAAGGCTGCAAAAACGGCTGCTACAATAATGCGAATGATTCTGTCTGTGTTACCCATGTTTTTTTTCATGTTGTTATTTTTGGTTTTAACTGCTACCAAAGTAAACAAACATTATTAAAACTAAAAGTGAGATTTGTCACATTATCCAGGTACGCGCGAAATATATTTTTCAATTTCTTTCACCTGGTCCAATACTTGTTTGCTAGTAGGCTTACAAGCTTTGGCTCTTCGGAAAAAATCTTTGGCAGCGCGGAATTCGCGTTTGTTCATGAAGATTTGGCACATGCTTAAGTATGCCACTGCTAAGCTTTCTTTATCAGGGATACCGGCACGGATGGCAGCGCGGATATAGGTTTCGCCTTGTTTTAGATCGCCTTTTTGCATGGACATCATTCCTAATTGCAATTTATTAGCGCCTTCTGCTTCCGACATTGGTGTACCCAATGAAGAACTTTTTTTCAAGTGTTTTTCAGCCGTGTCAAAATCCTGTTTCATCATGGCCATATTACCCAAGATGGTATAATAAGTAGAGCGAACGGGTTTGTATAAAAGGCTGGGGAACCAGATAGTAGCCAGGATTTTCTCCACTTCTTCAATATTACCCGCTTCCATTGGGGCTTGAATGAGGCGCATGGGGCCGATAAAGAAATGGCTAGCAAATCCAATCAGCGCAATAAAATAGATGGGAAAAATGGGCCAGAAGCCAGTTCCTGTAAGGTTAAGTGCAAGACCGATCAGCACCGCAAGGATGCTCAGCCAGAATCGATATTTGATGATAATATTATAAAATTTCATAGACCCATTTTATTAGAGAGTGGGCAAAGATAAAGGGAACTACTTAATGTTTTGCATCATTCACTTCCACCCAATAACCTTCAGGGTCTTTGAGCCAGATTTGGTGAATGCCATCAACACGGGTGGTGATAGCGTTTTGGATGCCTTCTTTGTCTTCAAAATTTATTTTTAGTCCTTTAAGTCGATTGGTAAATGCCTCAATAGAGGCAACGCTCATACAGAGGTGGTTATTTTTAAAGTATTCTTTTGGCTTTTCGGCTCCTTGAATGATATGCATAGCAATGCCGTTTCCGATGCTGAACCAGGCGTGTTTATTGTCGTGGAAGGGTTCGGCGAGGGTATCGAATTGGAGCACATCGCGATAGAAACTGGCTTCTTTTTGGAGGTCAACTACGTAAAGGGCTATATGGTCGATGGTAATTTTGAGTTTATTGGAACTACTTTGAGCATGGGTATTGGTGGAACCGCAAAATGCAAAAATGGTGGTGCAAGCAACAGTAAGGTATTTCATATCCTGATTTGAAAGCCTAAAATAAGGCATTCCGCTTGCTTTTTTAAAAATGCCTGCACAGTAAAGCTATAATCTACTATTTTTGCCGCTCGATAAAAATCAAAATTTGTCGGGGTCTCGTAGTTCAATGGATAGAATAGGTGTTTCCTAAACACTAGATCCAAGTTCGATTCTTGGCGAGACCACCATCTTCTTAGAACCCTTGATTGTCAAGGGTTTTTTGATTTTGGGGTGGTTAAGTGATATGATTCTGTTTTGTTATTTGTGTAGCAAGGTGTGCAGCAGAATGAGGATTTTAAAGTAACTTGAACACACATCAACTTATAAAAAGTATCCTGATACATAAATGAAGACATTAATAAAACCAATAGTGTTCCTTTTTTACTTGTCCATTTTGGGCTGCAACACTAAAATTTTATTGGAGGGGAATGTGAATAATATGCCAGGTGATAAGGTGTATATGATTCAGAAAAGAACAAATGATGATCCAAGAAGAATATTAGATTCAGCGACCATCCATAATAACTCATTCACTTTTCGTTTAAAAGTCAAAAGAAATTACATCCCAAAATTAGTGTGTCTGGAAGCAGAAGATTCTAGTTGTCATGGATGCAGCAGACCTATTTATATATACGATGATAAACACACACTTGATAGTCTCCATTGGACTAGAAACTATTTCTATTATGAATCGGGTATTACCAAAATAACGGGTGATTATAAATCCAACTATTTGAACTTACAGTCAGGGAAAGAAAATGAAAGATATTTTGCATTAGAAAACTCTGAATTATGGGAATTAGAAAATGTTGATACACTTCAAAGAGTAGAAAAAATAAATAGAATTCAAGAATTAATACACACTAATCCAAATTCACCTGTCCTGTTCTCTAAGACCGAAAAATCAAAAAGCAATTTTACTGTTCCAGAAATGGAGAAATTAATATTCAGTTTTAGTAATAGTATATTGAAAACAAATAATGGTAAAGAACTTATTCAATACTATAAAGAAAAGTCAATACAGGATGCCCATCCCATTTACAAGAATTTTCAATTAAAAGATAGTAATAATCAATTTAAATATGTTCTAAACAATCAATCTAAAATTACATTAGTAAGTGTCTGGGCTTCTTGGTGCAAGCCCTGCTTAGAAGAAATACCTACACTAACTCGTTTGTATAATAAATATAAGGATCAAGGTTTAGAAATCATATCCATTTCTTGCGATAAAGAAGAAAGTGATTGGACAAATGAATTAGAAAATTTAAAACTCCCATGGAAACAATTCATTATTCCAAAAGATGAAAACTCAAAATGGACGAAATATTTCGATTCATATACAATTCCTACCACAATAATCTTATCCAAAGAGTTTCAAAAAATAGAACAATTTCATGGGTATGATAAAAATTATGAACACAAAATTGATTCTTTGATTAACAAGAATATCTATTAAACTATTTTACTTTCCATTTGATTAAAATCTAACCAATCTCAAACCCATCCCCGAACCTTTCAATGGCGTTATCTGAATATTTACTCGGGAATTGTTTTAAGTAATTCTCTGTCTGCTCAATCCGAGAGTGAAGAAGTGCATGGGAAATTTCTTCAATTGTCGAACCCGAACTCAACATATAGTACGCAAAACTATGTCTACTGACATGACTGGTCAATTTCTCAACCCCAATATCCTTGGCAATGGTTTTTAACCCCCCATATGTGTATTCCTAATTTTTTTCAACTACTTTTTTTACAAAGTTCATTAATGACAAAAATGCCTGCCTTTGTCTATTTCCGGGGCAACATTGCATTTCAAAATATTGGGGTTCGTAAAATGAAGATTTTGTAACATGTT
>JANOYH010000243.1:0-5841 GCA_031428775.1 Bacteroidota bacterium | reverse complement strand
TTAAAAAATTGGTCTGCTGCTTTTGCTAGATATGGTTGTACCCCTTTACCTTCATCGCCCATAATAATACAGCATGCCTCTTTCAAGCCCATATCTGCTACATTATTATCTGCTTTCATGTCTGAGGTAAATACCTGAATTCCATTGAGGTGTAGTGTATCAACGGCTTTTAATAAACTATTCACCCTACACACTTGGATCATTTCTAATGCCCCAGCACTACTCTTCATCGCTTCTTCATTTAATGCGCCTACGCCTTTGTCGGGTATGATGATGGCATCTGCACCAGTACAAACGGCCGTTCTAGCGATTCCTCCAATATTCCGAACGTCCGTAATACCATCAAGCATTACAAAAAGTGGACTCCTGCCTTCTCCTACTACTTGGTCAATGACTTGTTGTAAATCCATATAAGCAACCCTAGCTACAAAAGCCATTACACCTTGGTGATTGGCCCTTGACAGACTATTTAATTTTTCAATGGGCACAAATTGAATAGGGATATTCTTATCACGAGCTAATTGACGAATGGCTTGAATATTTTCTCCTTCTACATTTGCCTGAAAGAGAATTTTATCAATTGCATTTCCTGCTTTAATGGCTTCTATCAATGGCTGTCTGCCTATGATTAGTCTATCTTGTTTATCTGACATTATTTTTGTTTTAACTTCCCTTCGAGGATCATTAATTGAATTTTTAATATCGCAGCTACGCTCATGCTGTCTTTAATTTTACCTTCCTGAACCATTTGATACAATGCTGCAAAAGGTAATTTTTTCACTTGTAATTGTTCTGTTTCTTCTGGTGCTGCTTCAAATTGTTCCAATCCGGTTGCAAGATAAAGTATAGCTAGTTCATCACTCACAGAATTTGATAAATGTATTTCTAAAAAGGGCTCCCAATTTGCTGCTACAAGTCCTGTTTCTTCTAGTAGTTCACGTTTAGCTCCTTCTAAAGGGTCAGTACCAACAAGAGCACCACCTTCTGGAATTTCCCAGCTATACTCATTAATGGTAAACCTAAACTGACCTACTAGATACGTATTCATTTCTGCATCTAAAACAACCACCCCTATCGCTATATTTTTGAAATGCACTTTTCCATATATCCCTTTTCCACCTCCAGGATTAATGACATTGTATTCTGTTAATTGAATCCAAGGATTTTCATAGACCGTTTTTTGGTCAATGATTTTCCAAGGATTTATTTCGTTGCTCATGGTCTATTTTGTTACTATTTGATAGCAATGTGACTTTTATGATGCTGTCTGACAAGTTACTAAAAATCTGTCTGAAGCTGGTGCTGAAAACAGAAAACCTCTGCAGTTGATGCAGAGGCTTTCGAATACTATTCGAGTATGATTAAATACCAAATGCTTGTTTCACTTTCTTCACATAATCTAGTTTCTCCCAAGTAAAGAGTTCTACCTTAATGACCTTTTCTTTTCCAGCAGGATCTTTGAAGGTTTTGTACACTACTTCATTCTTTCTACCCATATGCCCGTAAGCAGCAGTTTCGCTGTAGATAGGCGTACGCAGTTTCAAGCGTTGCTCTATAAAGTAAGGACGCATATCAAATAAGCCTTGTACAATTTTACCAATCTGCCCGTCCGTCATCTTTACTTTGGCAGTACCATACGTATTCACGTTGATAGAAGTTGGTTTGGCTACGCCGATGGCATAAGAAACCTGCACCAAAACCTCATCAGCCAATCCAGCTGCAACCAAGTTCTTAGCGATATGCCTGGTAGCATAGGCCGCTGAACGATCAACCTTGCTTGGATCTTTACCGCTGAAGGCACCACCACCGTGGGCACCTTTACCACCGTAGGTATCTACAATGATCTTGCGGCCAGTTAAGCCAGTATCTCCGTGTGGACCACCAATCACAAACTTACCTGTTGGGTTAATATGGTATTTGATATCTGCGTTGAATAATTTAGCGTATTTCTTGTACTTCTTTTTAACCCTTGGGATCAGGATATTGATGATATCGTCTTTGATCTTAGCCAACATTTTGGCTTCAGTATCAAAGTCATCGTGTTGTGTAGAAACAACTATCGCGTCAATTCTAACGGGTTTATTGTTGTCATCATATTCCAAAGTAACTTGGCTCTTAGCATCAGGACGCAAATAACCAATGGCTTTGTTCTCTCTGCGTAGTGCAGCTAGTTCAATCAAAATCTTGTGTGCAATATCTAAAGCCAACGGCATATAATCTTCGGTTTCGTTGGTAGCATAACCAAACATCATACCTTGATCGCCTGCGCCTTGTTCTTCTTTTTTCTTTTTGTCCACCCCTTGATTAATATCCGCACTCTGCTCATGAATAGCAGATAAGATACCACAGCTATTGGCTTCAAACATATATTCGCTCTTGGTATAGCCAATTTTACGAATTACACCACGCGCAATCTCTTGTACGTCTAAGTATGCCTTAGATTTTACTTCACCCGCCAAGATCACCTGACCAGTAGTCACCAATGTTTCACAAGCCACTTTTGATTCTTTGTCAAAAGCTAAAAAATTATCAATCAATGCATCGGAAATCTGGTCCGCTACTTTATCCGGATGGCCTTCAGATACGCTCTCGGATGTAAATAAATAAGGCATAAGGTTGGTTTTGAAAGTTATGGGTGCAAAGATATAAAAAAAGGCTATTTAAATTTTGGAATATACAATTCTCAAACGCATTCTAAATCTAGAATGAGATCCACCACCTAATCTAACTCTTCCATTAGAGACATCATTACCATAAGTTGGATTCAGATAATACAATTGTTGTATAAACTGATTGGGATAAGGAGAGGTATAATACAAAGAATCATTAGAAGGCGCAGTGATAATCATATTAAATGAAGTATCATTTCTTGTTGCAATACCCTGAATAAATCTGCTAATATTAAATGTATATCCTCCAACTCTATTGTAACCATTCATGGTTTTAAAAGTAAGATAGCCACCCATTTCAGAAATATTCGGCCCAGAGGTATTAATGGTATAATCGTTTGGAATATTTTTCTTGCGTTTATTTGTACTATCAAATATGCTCAATAATAAATAACGAGGTGGATTCAATTGAATATCTAAAGTATTTAGATTGGCGTCATCTGGCACTTGTTCGGTAATTAATTCAGCCCTATGAATAATTCTATTAGACAATTGTTGTAACCCTGGTACTCTAATCCTTACACCAGTTCCAGGCATTGCTTGAACATAGACCAATGAATCAATTTTGGGTTGTACTGAAATGTGTTTCGCTACTTCACTACCTGATCTGTTACGGGTTATGAAATTGGCGTTACCAGAAACCAAAGGATTGAACTTCATATAAGTAACAACGGTATCCCTTTTAGTGGCACCTGAAAAAGCAGTATTATAATACAATGCTAATTTGGTATTTGAATCAGAAAGATTGATGTGCAAAAATGCATTTGATGGACTAGAAGGATCGGGCTCTACTGAAAATCCATTAAAATTAGTTCTAAATATAGAATCTGATTTATAGACATTAGAAGAATCGTATCCCAATATCAATCTTTTCGCAAAACTGCCATTCAGTTTAATTCTAATTTGATGACTAGCCGCTTCAAATTTGTTGATCACAGAATCACTTAGCTTTCTAATATCAAATGTTGTAGTAGGAGCAATTGGAATTGAATAATGAGTAATAGGAGAAACGTTTGGATAATTGGTTGGATAGGTTTTATAAGGCTCCATTAAAGTATTCAGCTCGTATACATTCAGTTTCAATGGTTTTGTTGAATCACCAAAAAAACCTCTATAACTTAGTATTAAAACAGCAGAGTCAACAACAATACTATCTTTCACCCCTAATAAATAAAACGGGAAATAGTTAGACGTCAATTCAAAATTGACTGATGCGAACGACTTACCAAAAATGGGATCATTATTGATTATTCCAATTGTTTGATTGTCAGACTTATACACCCTGATCGTATCTTGATCATCGTAGGTATCAGTAATTACATTGAAAATAGTATCCAATGTTGTTACGCCATCTGCCGCAGGGATTAATCCACTACCAATATCAGTAGTATTAATACGCGTACATCCAAAGAAAGAAACAAAGAGAACAAAACTTAAAAAATATAGTCCACGCCGTTTAAAAAATGCATCCATCAGTTTAAAAAATTACTTGCCCGCAAGGTCGTTGTACAATTCTAAATACTCTGTTAAATCAGAATCCCATCCTTTGAAAGGAACCGTTTTTTTCCCTTTTACTTTAGCAAATTCTGTTATTAATTTCTTTTCAATATTATCGGAACCAAATGTAATGGCATCTGCGTAAGTTGCCCCACCCCTAAACATGGATGTATTATTAAAGTCTTTAAAGCTCTCTAGGTCTTTTTCCTTAATATTAGCATTGATCAGCGCTTTTTTAATAAAATCAGCCCCTAAATCTTCTGTAAAAGTATTATTCCCAATGGTGAATATCACTTTACTATTACCGAAAACGGGTTCTTTTTTGTAAGCAGTTTTAATATAAGCTGGTATCAAACCAGTCATCCAGCCACTGCAATGAATAATATCAGGAGGCCATCCAAACTTTTTGACTGTTTCTAAAGCACCTTTACAAAAGAAAATGGTCCTTAATGCATTGTCATCAAACCATGTTTCAGTTTCATCGTGAAAAATTTGCTTCCTTTTAAAAAAGTCTTCATTTTCCAAGAAATACACTTGAAGTCTGGCATTCGGCAAAGAAGCCACTTTAATTTGTAGTGGATAATCGTCATTGTCAACCGTAACATTAATTCCAGAAAGCCGCACCACTTCATGGAGCCTGTGCCTTCTTTCGTTAATCACACCAAACCTTGGCATTATACACCTAACTTCCAACCCTGTATCGTTGCTCTTAATAGCCAGTTTATTGATTACTTCAGCAAACTCAGTCAGTTCCAAATAAGGCGACATTTCAGTAGCTATGAATAAAATTCTTTTCTTTATAGACATTATAACGCCATTTTATCAATGCTTGAAAATAATTTGCAAAGGTACAGAAAATAAAAGAATCAAGACGGGATAAGTAGATTTAGTACCTAATTGATTGATTTTCATTTACTAATTGAACAAAATAGTCTAAAATATCTTCTTTATAAATGACTTTTTATCGGGCTATATGTTTCCTAAATATTAAATTTCTATCATTTTAATGTTTAAACATTGCTCAACGCAATGAAAAAAGTGCTAATTGAAAATGCTTGCTTAACTTGCCTTAGAATCTCTGGTTCATGAAAAAAAGGCTGATTGCAATTTTAAAGTATCTACTATTCCTTGGTATTGGTGTTTTCCTAGTTTGGTGGAGTTTGTACCAAATTCCTGCCAACAAATGGGGCGAATTCAAAGAATCCTTGAGAACTGCAAAATATGGGTTGGTTGCACCAGTTTTACTAATCTTGTCCATAAGTCATTTATTTAGGGCTTTGAGGTGGCGTATTCTTATGGAACCTATGGGTTATAAGCCTAGTTTACCAAACACTTTTTTTGCAGTAATGATTGGATATTTAGCCAATTTGGCTATACCTCGACTAGGCGAAGTATTAAAATGCACCATACTTGCCAAATACGAAAAAGTTCCTGCCGAAAAGTTGGTTGGAACCATTGTAGCAGAAAGGGCATTTGATGTAATTTCACTAGCATTGGTTTTCCTAGCAGCTTTTGTATTGCAATTTGAAATTGTGGGGGAATATGCCAAACAACTCTTTCAAAATTTACTGGAGAATAAAAAAGGACAGGTTTCCATCAATAAACTACTCATCTTTTTGGGCATAGTAGTGGTGATTTTTTTAGTCCTCAAAATTTGGTTTAAGCAATTTGCACA
>JANOYH010000242.1:0-7922 GCA_031428775.1 Bacteroidota bacterium | reverse complement strand
GATGAAGCTGGAAAAATATGGCGAAACAAACGAAGGCAGACCATTACTGATGACTGTAATAGCTTCTAAAGAAAATTTGAAACAAATTGATGATATAAGAAAAAATAATTTAAGACTTACAGGTTTACTTAAAGACAAGCCTGGTGATACAAATGCTCCGGTAATTGTGTGGCTTAGTTACAATGTACATGGCAACGAAACAAGTTCTTCTGAAGTTTCCATGAAAGTGCTATATGAATTACTGAGCGGAAAAAATGCTTCATTAAATGAATGGATGAAAAATACGGTGGTAATTATTGATCCATGTTTAAATCCCGATGGGCGTGATAGATATGTAAATTGGCTTAATCAAATGACGGGTAAATTTCCAAATGCAGATGTGAATGCAAGAGAACATGATGAGCCGTGGCCGGGAGGAAGAAGTAACCATTATAATTATGATTTAAATCGTGACTGGGCTTGGCAAACACAAGTGGAATCGCAGCAACGCATTAAAAAATATCAAGAGTGGTTACCACAAGTGCATGTTGATTATCATGAGCAAGGTTATGATCAACCCTATTATTTTGCACCTGCTGCTGAGCCGTTCCATGACGTGATTACGGAATGGCAGCGAGATTTCCAGGGGTTAATAGGAAAAAACAATGCTAGCTATTTCGACAAAAACGGTTGGTTGTTTTTTACCAAAGAAAGATTTGATTTATTGTATCCTTCCTATGGTGATACTTATCCAATATATAAAGGAGCTATTGGGATGACTTTTGAACAAGGTGGTATAAGAAGTGGCCTTGCTATTTTGAATAAAAATGGAGACACACTTACATTGGCTGATAGGGTAGAACACCATTATACAACAGGCATTTCTACCCTTGAAACAAGTTCAAAAAATCAACAAAGATTATTGAAAGAATTCAAACAATTTTTTGATGATAGCAAAGCAGGGAAATTTGGTGAGTATAAAACCTATGTACTTACTTCTAAGGATGAGAATAAATTGTTGTCTATCAAAAAACTGTTAACAGATAATGGAATAGAATCAGGAACCCTCACTAATAAAGGCTTTAAAGGGTATAACTATTTTAATAGCAAGGAGGAAACATTTGTAGACGAAGGATTGCACTTGGCTATCAGTGCTTATCAACCAAATGCTGTTTTAGTAAAAGTGCTATTAGAACCAAAGACCAAAGTGAGTGATAGTAATACTTACGATATTACTGCATGGTCTTTGCCCTATGCCTATGGAATTCAAGCATATGCTGTTAAAGAAAAACTAGATGTTAGTGTATTGGCGCTTGCTGCCAGCAAAATACAAACTGTGCATACAAATTATGGATTAATCATTCCATATACTTCTTTGAATGCAGCAAAATTAATGGGTCATTTATTACAGAAAGGCGTAAAAATTCGGTATGCTACAACTAGCTTTCAATATAAAGGGAAAACTTATCCAAGTGGAACTTTAGTGATATTGAAAACAAGCAATAGCAAAGTTGATTGGAATACCCTTACTAATGAGGCTTGTTTGAAATTTCATATTCAAGCCGATGCAGTAGAAACGGGTTTTATGGATAAAGGAGCCGACTTTGGTTCTACTGATATGCACGTAATTAATAGTGCACCAAGAGTTGTTTTATTGAGTGGGGAACAGACTTCAAGTTTAGGCGCTGGTGAAATATGGCAGTTCTTTGATCAGCAATTAAATTATCCACTCACTTTAGTAAATGTGAATGATTTTTCTAGATTTAACCTAAAAAATTATCAGGTATTGATAGTACCAGATGGTAATTATAAAACTTTAATGGAAAAAGCTACTACAGATAAACTCAAAGATTTTGTGAGAAGTGGTGGTAAATTAATTGCTTTGGAATCTGCTGCAGAACAAATGGCAGGAACAGAATGGGGCTTTAAGTTAAAAGAAGACAAAACAGAAGACAAAAATGAATATGCTGCACTCAAAATTTATGGCGACCAAGAAAGGAATGCATTAACGTCATCTATACCTGGGGCAATATATAAAGTTGATTTAGATTCAACACATCCCCTTGCTTTTGGGTATCCCAACTTTTATTATACACTCAAAAAAGATGATACCATTTTTGAATTCTTAAAAGAGGGATGGAATGTGGGTGTGTTGAAAAAGAATGCATATGTTACTGGATTCAGTGGCTTTAAGGTAAAAAACAAATTGAAGGACGGTCTTCTGTTTGGGGTTCAGAATTTAGGTGCTGGTTCTGTAGTGTTAATGGCCGATAACCCCATGTTCAGGCAATTCTGGGAGAACGGAAAATTGATGTTCTGTAATGCCCTATTTTTTTCTGGACAATAATAGTTCCTATTTAAAAAAAAATTATATCCAAACATGCATATACCACAACTGTTTAGGTTATTGTTGTTCTGCTTATACTTGCAAATAACTGTTAATGCAAATGCACAATTGCCCCCTAATTATAATAGTGCTGATATTTATATGCAGTTAAAAAAACTGCAAGTACTAGGAAGTGTATTGTATATAGCCGCACATCCTGATGACGAGAACAATGGATTTCTGCCCTATTTGGCAAAAGAAAAATTATATCGCACTGGTTATTTAAGTTTAACAAGGGGAGATGGCGGACAAAATTTGATAGGTAGTGAACAAGGGATTGAATTGGGACTCATTCGCACACAAGAACTTTTAGCTGCCAGAAAACAGGATGGTGCTGAGCAATTTTTTAGTACAGCCTATGAGTTTGGGTTTAGTAAGAATGCAATAGAGGCATTGCAGTTTTGGAATAAAGAAAAGATCTTAAGTGATGCAGTTTGGGTGATCAGACAATACCAACCAGACGTAATTATTGAACGATTCCCACCAGATGCAAGGGCGGGGCACGGACACCATGCTGCTTCTTCGATAATTGCTACAGAAGCATTTACTGCTGCAGCTGATCCAAAGCGGTTTCCAGAACAGTTAAAATATGGCGTAAAACCATGGCAAGCAAAAAGATTGCTTTGGAATACTTTTAATTTTGGAGGTGCAAATACAACCAGTAATGACCAATTTAAACTTGATGTAAGTGGGTACAATCCACTTATAGGTAAAAGTTATGGAGAGATTGGGGGGGAAGCAAGAAGCATGCACAAGAGCCAAGGCGAAGGTAGGCCCAGAAGACGTGGTACTTCATTTGAATATTTTTCAACCCTTGGTGGAGATACGCCCAAAAACAGTTTAATGGATGGCATTGATATTAGTTGGAATAGATTAAAGGGGGGGGCATCTATACAAGAGAAAATAGAAAAGATCATTGCAACCTACCGATTAGAACAGCCCGAACTTTCCGTTGAGGCATTGGTAGAACTATATTCCTCCGTACAACAACTTCCAGAAAAAGTACAGTGGCAGGTTAAAAAATTAGCAGAAATCAGAGAACTTATACTTATTTGCAGTGGTTTGTTTTTTGAAGCAACAACAGATGAAGAATACGGCGTTTTGGGAGAGAAAATGAACGTGAACTTTTTTGTAAACAAACGCAAAGAAGCTAATATCCAATGGGAAGCAGTAGCATTAAATAATAGCCTTGCAAATCCATTTGATTCTACAATAGCAAAGCTGTTGCCTCTAAACCAAAATGTAAATTTTATCAAATCATTTCTGGTTGAACCAACTAAATTGGTTTCACAACCTTATTGGTTGGCAAAGCAACAAGAAAGTATTGGAAGTTTTTCTGTAGAAGATCAGTTGATGATTGGAAGAGATGAATCAGAACCCGCATACCTTGCTAGCTTTATATTTACAGTCAATGGTTTGAAACTAACGCTACAGAAACCAATTCAATACAAAGTAGTAGACCCTGTTAAAGGGGAGCTTTATCAACCTTTTGTGGTGATAACACCCATCATCGTTTCATTAACACCTGATGTATTACTGAATAATATTACAAAAGATAATCTGCAAGTGGCAAAACCAACGGCACAGCTGCAATACAAAGCCAACTTCAGCGCAAAACAAATACCTGTAACCCTACAACTTAAACAAGAAAATACTGTTGTTTTTACCAAGGATACCTTGATCGACTTTGAAGCTGGTAGGGTATATACTGAGTTGGTTGCTTTAAAGCCTACATTCAAACAGAAACTAACACCCTTGCTTACTGCTGAGGTTATGACAAAAGTAAATAATAAGAAATATAAATACAATTCTTATCTGCGGTCCATCAAATATGATCATATCCCTGCGATCCATTTTTTCTTTCAAAATAATGTGCATGTCATCAATGAAGAAATTAAAATATTGGGAAAGAAAGTTGGGTATGTAACTGGTGCAGGCGACAAAGTTGCTGATGCTTTAATACAGATGGGATACGACCTACATTTTATCCATGAGAATGATATCACTGACGAAAAATTAAAAGATTTTGATGCGATTGTTTTAGGAATTCGTGCACACAATATTTATGAGTGGCTCAGCAATAAAAATGATGTACTAAATAGATATGTGGAGAATGGAGGAAACCTAATTGTACAATATATGAAGAGTAATCAAATAGGATTGAAACGGATAAAAGTAGGCCCTTATCCATTTATGGTCAGTTCAGGTTCTCGTGTTACAGAAGAGAATGCACCTGTTAGTTTTTTATTACCCCAACATGCTGTATTGAATTTCCCCAATAAAATAGCACAAGAAGATTTTGACAATTGGGTGCAAGAAAGAAGCACTTATCAGGCTGAACAGCTTGATCCGCATTTTGAATTACCACTAGGAATGAACGATACAGGTGAAAAACCTGGTGCAGGTAGTTTGGCTATTGCAAAATATGGAAAAGGAAATTTCGCCTACCTGAGTTTAGTTTTATTTAGACAATTGCCTGCAGGAATTCTTGGATCATATAAGTTGATGGCAAACTTAATTGCACTCCCTAAAAACTAACTATGAGCCAACAACCAAGAAGAAGGATAGGAGCTGTAACTTTAATAGTTATTGCAGTAGTTATTGGTCTGTTGTTGAAAAATGTAAAACTCGGCCTGATAATTGGACTTGGATTGGGATTATTAGCGGGAGGTCTCATCAGTAGTAAAAACAATAAATAATCATGAATCAACACAATTCCAAAATACCCTTGTTTTCAAGTTGGCGAATTTGGTACTGGTTTATCATCTTAACGCTGTTGTGTTTAATTGCATTTTTTAGTTGGTTTACAAATCATTTTGCATGAGTAATATTGACTGGGCTGTTCTGATAGTTACCCTCTTAGGGATTATTGCTTATGGCTTGTATAAGAGCCGTACTTCTAAGAATATGGAAGGCTATTTTTTAAGTAATAGGAGCATGCCTTGGTGGTTGGTATTGTTGAGTATTATGGGCACTCAAGCAAGTGCCATTACCTTTTTATCAGCACCAGGCCAGGCCTATACGGATGGGATGCGTTTTGTACAGTACTATTTTGGATTGCCCATTGCCATGATCATACTCTGTATCAGTTTTGTGCCCTTATATAATAAACTGAAAGTATTTACTGCGTATGAATATTTAGAACAAAGGTTTGACGTAAAAACCAGGGTGTTTACTTCTTCATTGTTTTTATTATCGAGAGGCTTGTCAACCGGAATCAGTATTTACGCCCCTTCCATTATCCTTTCTTCCTTAATGGGATGGGATATCTTTTATACCAATATTGTCATGGGTGGTTTATTGATTATCTATACAGTAAGTGGAGGTGCGCGTGCTGTGGCATATACGCAGCAATTGCAAATGGTTATCATTTTTATTGGAATGTTTTTAGCAGGTTACCTAATTGTTCATTATTTACCTGAAGGAATTGGATTTGCAGACGCTTTAAAAGTAAGTGGTGCTTCAGGAAAATTAAATGTAATTACTACAGGGTTTAACGAAAATGGTTTTGATTGGAAAGACAAATACAATATTATAAGTGGTGTGATAGGAGGTTTTTTTCTAGCACTCTCTTATTTTGGTACAGACCAATCGCAAGTTGGACGTTATCTTACAGCTAAGGATAATACAGAAAGTAAAATGGGACTTTTAATGAATGGTTTGGTAAAAGTGCCCATGCAGTTTTCCATTCTTTTATTAGGGGCTTTATTATTTACTTTTTATCAGTTCAATTCGGCTCCTATCTTTTTTAATAAATCAGTAGCAGAAAAAGCTAAAACAACTATTTATAAAGACAGTTTAGTTGCCTTAGAAAATACGTTTCAATCGGAACAATTGCGTCAGCAGCAATTTAGTAAGGCTTATATATTGCAAGGGGAGAATGGATTTAAAGACAGTCTGAATCATGGATCCAAGCAAATGGCATCAACCCAAAAAGCCTATAAAACCATATTAAAAAAGGCACTGCCTAGTTCTGACACCAATGACACAAATTATATTTTTCTAAGGTTTGTGGTAGACTTTTTACCAAAGGGATTGGTCGGATTATTGATTGCAATAATCTTTCTTGCTGCTTGGGGGTCTATTGCTGCGGCATTAAATTCCTTGGCGTCTTGTACCATGATTGATTTTCATGTAAGGTTTAGAGGTACAAAATATGATAGTGAAAATGCAGCTCAATGCGCCATTGAATATCGTTATTCAAAGTATTATACACTAGGCTGGGGAATCTTTTGTATAATAACTGCAGAATTCGCAACGGGTATGGGTAGTTTAATTGAAGCGGTAAATGTATTAGGCTCGTTATTTTATGGGGTAATCTTAGGAATTTTTCTTGTGGCATTTTATTTGAAAAAAGTTCAATCCAATGCCGTTTTTGTAGCGGCAATGCTGGGTGAAATTATTGTCATTGGTTTTTTCTTATTAGATAAATATGAAATCATTGGTTTAGGATTTCTTTGGTTAAACGTTGTAGGCGCAACAGCCGTTGTTCTAATAGCTTGGATCATCCAATTATTTTCCAAACAAGCAAAACTAATATGAGTCATAAATTTTCAGTAGTTGATTGGGCTATAGGTTCCAATATCTACGAAGTAAATGTCAGGCAATATAGTAATGAGGGAACTTTTACAGCTTTTGCAAAACATTTACCCCGCTTAAAAAAAATGGGTGTTGAAATACTCTGGTTGATGCCCATAACACCAATTAGTGAAAAAGTACGCCAAGGTTCCTTGGGTAGTTATTATGCCTGTAGTAGTTACACAAGTATCAACCCAGAATTTGGAACCTTAAAAGATTTTAAACAATTAATAGCAGCAGCTCATCAATTAGGATTTAAGGTTATCATTGATTGGGTAGCCAATCATACTGGTTGGGACCATCATTGGACATTTGAGCATCCTGAATGGTACCGAAAAGATGCAATGGACAATTTTACAGAGATCAATGGATGGCATGATGTTATTGATTTAGATTATAGGAAGGAAGCTATGCGATTGGCTATGATCAATGCTATGCAATATTGGGTTAGAGAATGTGATATTGATGGGTTTAGGTGTGATATGGCACATTTGGTGCCGATTGATTTTTGGATGGAAGCTAGAAAAATATGTGATTCATTAAAGCCTTTATTTTGGCTTGCTGAGTGTGATACGCCTGAGTATCATCAAGCATTTGATATCAGTTATGCTTGGAACTGGATGCACCATTCTGAAAAGCATGTAAAGGGTATTTCCAGTTTAAATGATATTCGTAATACATTACACACATATACTCAATACCCTAACAAAGGGCTTAAATTATTTTTCACAAGCAATCATGATGAGAATAGTTGGAATGGAACGGAGGAAGAAAAATATGGGCTGCTGGCAAAAGCTTGGTGGGTATTTAGTGCTACTTGGGAGGGATTGCCTTTAATTTACAGCGGACAAGAATTGCCCCTTCGAAAGCGGTTAAGATTTTTTGACAAAGATTTAATTGATTGGGGAAAGCCTTTAGAAAGAGAAGGTCTTTTTGAGCAAATATTAACCCTTCGAAAAAATAATGCAGCAATAAAAAG
>JANOYH010000241.1:0-30864 GCA_031428775.1 Bacteroidota bacterium | reverse complement strand
GATGAAATGTATAATAATGGCTTTTCACTATTAGGGAATGTATTTCATGCACATGGAGTTAAAACAAAAACCCTTAGTGCTTCACCTACTCTAGCAAATTTAAAAAATGCAAATATTTATTTGATTGTAGACGCTGATAATGCTACAGATAATCCTAC
Source organism: Bacteroidota bacterium (assembly GCA_031428775.1). GTDB lineage: Bacteria > Bacteroidota > Bacteroidia > Chitinophagales > Chitinophagaceae > Sediminibacterium. The sequence goes on along the minus strand of JANOYH010000241.1, from coordinate 30,706 downwards.
TCCAAATTATATGCAACAAAAAGAGGTAGAGGCAATAACAGCATGGGTAAAAGCTGGTGGGGTATTGGTATTGATGCATAATGATAAAGGCAATGCAGAATTTGAACACTTTAATAAACTGGCAAATAGTTATGGCATCAACTACAATGAAGACAGTTACAATCGGGTAATAGGTAGTCAATTCGAAACTGGTCAAGTGTTGGTGCCAAAAGGGAACCCGGTTTTGCCTAATACTAGCAAAATCTATCAAAAAGAAGTGAGTTCTATAAGTTTAAAGGCTCCTGCAAAAGCTGTTTTGAAAAAAGATGATTTGGTAATCTTTGCAGTTACAAAATTGGGTAAAGGAACTGTATTTGCAACAGCCGACCCATGGTTATACAATGAATATACCGATGGCAGAAAACTACCTATGGAATACCAAAACCTTCAAGCAGCTAATGATTTGGTTTCTTGGTTATTAAAGCAAATTCCTAAAAAATAAATCCAAACCTTTTTGAAATCCACAAGAGGATAGAGCAGGATGGAGAAATAGTTATTAAGTGTTTAATTCGAAAATTATTCTAGAAAATTGCCTTTGAAAAATAATATCAAAAAAATAGGGTTCCTCAAAGCCAGAAAACAGTTGCTTATATGCCTGTTTTCTTTTGCTGTATTAGCTAGTTATGCAACTGAAAAATCATTAATTGTTGATCTCAATGGCAAAGGAGATTTTACTAGCATTCAAGCAGCTTTGAACAGTTTGCCCGAAAAAGCCAACACACATCGTGTAATATTCATCAAAAACGGGATTTATCGTGAGAAAGTTTTTATTGAAAAAGACTTTGTGGCATTGGTGGGAGAGGATAAGCAGAATACTCAAATCCGAATTTCTCAGTCGAGGGATATTTGGCGTTGCGAAAACAAAGACGACTGGGGTGTGGCTACACTGAATTTAAAGGGTTCAGATATTGTTTTAGAAAATCTAACTATTTCAAATGATTTTGGATTCGAGCTCAAAAATGAAATGCATATTGATTGCAAATTAGACAGTGTCAATCCTTTTAAAGTGGTAAAAAAATCAAGCCACCAAATGGCCTTGCGCAGTTTTGGCACAACCCGATTAATTGCTAGAAATTGTGTTTTTACAGCCTTTGGCGGTGATACGGTAAGCCCTTGGAATACAACAGAGGGGCAATTTTATTTTAAGGATTGTGAAATGGAAGGAGGGGTTGACTTTTATTGTCCACGTGGATGGGCTTACGCAGAAAACTGCGTTTTTAATGCACATGGAAATACCGCAGCCATTTGGCATGATGGTTCCTCCGTAAAAGAAAGCAAGACCGTATTGAAAAATTGTGTGTTCAAAGGGGAAGACGGTTTTAAACTAGGTCGCTATCATAGAGACGCACAGTTTTATTTGATAGGTTGCCAATTTGCCAACAATATGGCAGATGCGCCCATTTATTTAAATGCTTCAAATCCTCAAAACAAGTTACAATGGGGGCACAGAGTATATTTTTCCAATTGCCATAGAACTGGCGGCGATTATACTTGGTTTGAAGATAATTTAACCAGTTCATCTGAATCTATCAAAGCGGATAAAATTAATGCAGCATGGGTTTTTAAAGGGAAGTGGAATCCTGTATTGATTCAATTTAATACAACAAATGCATTTGCAAAAGTATATTCAGTAGAGAAGGGTCAAGTCGCTATTTCAGAAAGTATTGATACCATCGCCGAAAAGATGCTCGTGTATCAAAGAAAAATTGGAGGTTGGCCAAAAGCAGTGAATGAAGTAAAAGTGGACTATCAATATCCACTTTCCGCTACTCAGGCAAAAATTATCCAGGCAGATTCTTTGCGCAACGATGGCACTTTTGATAATGAAGCAACTAGTAGGGAAATCAAATATTTGGTGAAGGCTTATGCTAAAACAAATAATGAAAAATACCTGAATGCTGCCGAAAAGGGAATTGCCTATTGTTTGAAAGCACAAAATGCGCAAGGTGGATTCCCTCAATATTATCCAGACGCCAGTAGCTATAGAGGTCAGATTACTTATAATGACAATGCAATGGTAAATGTGCTGAATATACTTGCTGATATTGTTGCACACAAAAATGGGTTTGAGCATATAAGCCTAAACTTTGTTCAACCTTGTGCAAATGCCATTGAAAAAGCAATCGAATGCATCGTAAAAACTCAGATAAAAGTAGACGGGAAATTAACTGCTTGGTGTACACAATATAATGCCAAAACCTTAGAGCCGGAAATGGCTAGAAAATTTGAATTAGTCTCCATAAGTGCCAATGAATCTGTGGGGATTATTCGTTTTTTAATGCGAATCAAAAATCCATCCAATACAGTTAAATCAAGTATTATAGCTGGTGTTGAATGGTTAGAAAAGGTAAGGATTAAAGGCTATCGTTATCAAGATGTGGCTGCTCCAGATCTTCCAGATGGAAAGGATCGTGTTCTTGTTGCAGATATTAATGCATCAGTTTGGGCTAGGTTTTATGAGGTTGAAACCAATAAACCCTTGTTTAGTGGAAGAGATAGCCAGAAAAAATATTCCGTTACGGAAATAGAACACGAAAGAAGAATTGGGTATGCTTGGTATGGGGTATGGCCAGAAAATTTGATCAGCAAAGACTATCCAAAATGGAAAACAGAAAATGTACCATTGTTATAAAGTATCGATAAAAGTAAATACAACATGAAACTCAGTTCACAAATATTAGGGGTAATACAAAAAAAGCGAGGGGAGAAATCTTTCTCTGAAATCATGCAATTACCTGAAAAGGTGTTGCAATTTGGCACAGGTGTTTTATTGCGAGGATTACCCGATGTTTATATTGATTTGGCTAACAAACAAAATATATTCAATGGAAGAATTGTAGTGGTTAAATCAACCGATAGCGGCGGTGCAGATGCTTTTGCAAAGCAAGACGGTTTATATACGGTTTTAATTCGCGGTTTTGAAAATGGTAAGCAAGTTGATACCAATATGGTAAATGCTTCTATCAGTAGGGTATTATCTGCAAGTTCAGAATGGGATGCAATTCTCGCATGCGCAGAAAATCCGCAAATGCAATTGGTCATATCAAATACTACAGAAGTAGGCATAAGTTTGGTAGAAGAATTAATACAAGCTAATCCGCCTGTTTCTTTTCCAGGAAAGTTATTGGCCTTTTTGTATAGAAGGTACCAATTTTTCAATGGTACTATGGATGCAGGAATGGTGATAGTTCCCACAGAACTGATTTCAGAAAATGGTCATAAATTAAAATCTATTTTATTGGCACTATCCACTTTTAATCAAATGGATGCTGCTTTTATCAATTGGTTGGATAATGCAAATGATTTTTGTAATTCTTTAGTAGATCGAATTGTTCCAGGTAAATTGAATGCTATTGAACAACAACAAGTGAGTAATCAATTGGGTTATGAAGATGATTTGATGATCATGTGCGAACCCTATAGCCTCTGGGCAATTGAAACAAAAAAAGGAAAAACCCGCGAACTGCTTTCTTTTAGTAGGGTGAATGAAGAGGTTAAAATAACAGGTGACATTTCTAAATACAAAGAATTAAAACTGCGCTTATTAAATGCAACCCATAGTTTCTCCTGTGCCTTGGCTATGTTTTGCGGATTTCAATCCGTAAAAGAAGCAATGTCTACAGAGTATTTCAGAAAATATGTATTGCTATTAATGCTGAATGAAATAAAACCATTAGTAGTTTCTGAAACCATTACAGATAAAGAGGCAGAATTATTTGCACAACAAGTAATTGATCGTTTTAGGAACAATTCTATTGAACACCTTTGGGTTAATATTAGTATGCAATACACCATGAAAATGGCCATGCGTTGTGTGCCATTGATGGCAAAAAATTACGAACAAAATAAACCAACTCCTAAATTGATGTTATTGGGTTTTGCGGCCTATTTATTGTTATTGAAAACGGAACAAAATGCCAATGGTAGTTTTAGTGCAGTTATAGGCAAAAAACAAATTCCTTTAACTGATGAGAAAGCACCGGTACTATATCAGCACTGGCAAAATGAAACAGTAAAAATTTGTATTGCAGGAATCTTAAAAGAAGCTAAAATTTGGAATATCAATTTATTGCAGTTTCACAATTTTGAATCTGACTTGTTAAATTGTGTAATGGAATTGCAAGAAATTCCTGCACCTACTATTTTGCAACATTTAGTACCACAAAAACAGCGTAATGAAAAATAAACAAAAGGTTTTACAGGTTCATCCAAAGGACAATGTGTTGGTTGCTCTTCAAGACCTGAAAGCAGGTGAAACTGTAGGCTTTAATGAAGTGAACTATACTATTTTAGAAGACATACCTGCAAAGCATAAGTTTACTACTCAAGTTATTCCAGAAGGGGGCGCAATTATCATGTATGGTGTATTGGTTGGAAAAGCCAAACAGGCGCTTCAAGTGGGTATTCGTATTGCTACAGAAAACATTTCGCATGCATCTGATGGCTTTGTATTGGGTGAAAGGAGAACAGATTGGCAAATACCTTCAATTCAAAAATGGAAAGAAAGAACTTTTAATGGGTATCATCGTAGTAATGGTTCTGTTGGGACAGGGAATTATTGGTTGGTAGTGCCAATGGTATTTTGTGAAAATAGAAATGTTGAAGTACTAAAAGAAGCACTATTAGAAGAATTAGGTTATGCAAGGCCCAAAAAATACCATCAATTTACAAAAAAGCTAGCCAATATTTATCGCAATGGATCTGGCGTGGCATCTATTGATGAAGAAATTTTTGAAGAATCTTTAGACGGCATTGATGCTAAACCTTTATTTTCCAATATTAGCGGGATAAAATTCCTCAATCACGAAGGTGGATGTGGTGGCATACGTTCAGATGCCCAAGCACTTTGCGCTTTATTGGCGGGTTATATCACTCATCCTAATTGTGCAGGTGCAACAGTGTTAAGTTTGGGTTGCCAGAATGCACAGGTTTCTATGCTTCAAGTGGAAATAGAAAAGCGTTCCCCGAACGACAATCGACCATTGATATTATTGGAACAACAAAAGTCGGGTACCGAAACCAATTTATTGGCAACTGCCATCAAAGAAACGTTTAAAGGCTTGGTTCAAGCAAATAAAGAAACCCGTAAACCAGCCCCAATTTCTAAAATTGTGATTGGATTGGAATGTGGTGGTTCTGATGGATTTTCTGGTATTTCAGCAAACCCAGCAATTGGATTTACATCAGACCTTTTAATTGCATTGGGTGGTACGGTGATTCTATCTGAATTCCCTGAATTGTGTGGCGTAGAGCAGGAACTGAGCGACCGTTGTGTGGACGAAACAAAGGCCACTCGATTTATGCATTTAATGCAAACCTATAATCGCTTAGCAGAAGAAGCTGGGAGTGGATTTTATATGAATCCTTCACCAGGTAATATCAAAGACGGTTTAATTACAGATGCCATCAAATCTGCTGGTGCTGCTAAAAAAGGAGGTACTTCTCCAGTTGTAGACGTGCTTGATTATACTGAGCCAGTGAGAAATCCGGGATTGAACCTATTGTGTACACCAGGCAATGACGTGGAGTCTACCACGGCAGAAGTGGCTTCTGGTGCAACAGTTGTGTTGTTTACAACAGGTTTGGGCACCCCAACAGGCAACCCAATCACGCCAGTAGTAAAAATAGCCAGTAATACTATACTTGCACAAAAAATGAAAGACATCATTGACATTAATACAGGAACTATTATTGAAGGAGAGGAAAGTATTGAAGAAGCGGGAGAAAGAATTTTGGACTATGTTATTGAAGTAGCAAGTGGCAATATTCAAGTTTCGGCAGTTGCACACGGACAAGACGATTTTATACCTTGGAAGAGAGGCGTTAGTTTATAATAAAAGCGGGCATTTAGGATCTGAAAATATATATTTATGAAGCAATTTCTCGACGAAAATTTTTTGCTACAAAACAAAACTGCGGAAAAGTTATTTCATGATTACGCAAAACATTTACCAGTAATAGATTATCACTGCCATTTGCCCCCACAACAAATAGCGGAAAATTATTCTTTTAAAAATATTACAGAAGCATGGCTTTATGGCGACCATTATAAATGGCGTGCAATGCGCACCAATGGAATTGCAGAATCTTTTTGTACAGGCGATGAACCTGATGAACAAAAATTTATGGAATGGGCTTCAACAGTGCCCTATACTTTGCGAAACCCATTGTATCATTGGACCCATCTAGAATTACAGCGCTATTTCGGAATCACAGATATCCTCAACAAAGATAGTGCGGCTACCATTTATGCGGCAGCTACAACATTGATACAAACGCCTGAGTTTTCTGTTCAAAACTTATTACGAAAAATGAATGTGGCATTGGTTTGTACCACTGACGATCCTGTTGATGATTTGAAATTTCACAAACAAATCAAAGAACAAGGGTTTGAAATACCCATTTTGCCTGCATTCCGTCCAGACAATGCAATGAACGTGGTAAGTCCCGAAAAGTTTAATCAATACATTCAAAAATTACAGTCAATTACAGACATTTCTATTTCTTCATTTGACGACTATTTGTATGCATTGCAAAATAGGCACGACTTTTTTGCAGAATTTGGGTGCAGTGTTTCAGACCATGGCTTAGAAGAAATATACGCAGAAGACTTTACTGGTTCTGAAATTGACACCATCTTCAATAAAATTCATGGAGGCAAAATGTTGAATGATACAGAACAGCTGAAATTTAAATCGGCTATGCTGTTGCATTTTGCAGAATGGGATCATGAAAAAGGTTGGGTACAACAATTCCATCTTGGTGCACTGCGAAATAATAATCGCCGTATGTTGGATCATTTAGGTCCAGATACAGGCTGGGATTCTATTGGCGATTTTCAACAAGGAAAGTCGCTTGCCAAATTCTTGAATAAATTAGATATGGGCAATACCCTCGCAAAAACTATTTTGTATAATTTGAATCCCGCTGATAACGAATTGATGGCAACCATGATTGGCAATTTCAATGATGGTTCTGTAGCGGGAAAGGTACAATATGGATCTGCTTGGTGGTTCTTAGACCAAAAAGATGGAATGGTAAAGCAAATGAATGCTTTATCAAATATGGGCTTGCTGAGTAAGTTTGTAGGAATGCTCACTGATTCAAGAAGCTTTCTGTCTTTTCCTCGACATGAATATTTTAGGAGAATACTTTGTAATCTTTTCGGATCTGAGATTGAATCAGGTGAATTGCCCAATGACGTAGCGTGGGTAGGATCTGTAGTTCAAGACATCTGCTATAGAAATGCCAGAAACTATTTCAATTGGCAACAAATCACTCCTGAAAAATAAATACGCAAACGATAACGTAATTATTAGACCAGAAAGTAGAATTACTGTGCAGTTCAAGAACGCAAGGCTATAACTTTGTACACATACTAATATCGTTGAATTATGTCTTTCAGCACCACAATGGAAAACATGTTTGTAGCAGAAGATGCCATTCCAGAACAATTCAAACTTCCTGCAGAAATGCACCAGCGTGAGTACCTATCCGATGGCGAAATGCACAAATGGGATGGACAAGTTCATGAGGTTTATTCTCCAATATGTATAAAAACTGCAGAAGGACTACAAAGAAAACTCATTGGAACTTATCCAATTTGCACAGAAACAGAAGCTTTTGAAGCACTGCATGCTGCCGTTAAAGCATATGATAATGGTAGGGGCGAATGGCCAACCATGAGTGTTGCTCATAGAATTGAATGTGTGGAGAAATTTACCCATAAAATGATGGAGCAAAAAGAAGTGGTAGTGAAATTGATTATGTGGGAGATTGGAAAGTCATATGCCGATTCTGTAAAGGAATTTGATAGAACGGTTGAATATATATATGCAACTATTGATGCATTAAAAGATTTGGATAGAGATTCTTCTCGCTTTACCATTGAACAAGGTATTATTGCGCAAATTAGAAGGTCGCCTCTTGGCGTGGTACTATGCATGGGACCATTTAACTATCCCCTCAATGAAACTTTTACAACACTGATTCCCGCCATTATTATGGGGAATACTTTATTGTTCAAGCCTCCTAAACATGGAACTTTATTGCACTATCCTCTTTTAAAAGCGTTTCAGGAATGTTTTCCCAAAGGAGTTGTCAATACCATTTATGGAAGAGGTAATGTGATTGTTCCAAACCTAATGCGTTCCGGTAAAATCAATGTGCTTACTTTAATAGGATCAAGTAAGGTTGCCAATGAATTGAAAAAATTACATCCTAAAGTTAATCGTCTGAGGGCGATACTTGGTCTAGACGCCAAAAATGCGGCAATTGTAACATCAAATGCCGACATCGCTCTTGCTGTACAAGAAACTGTTTTGGGTAGTTTGTCTTTTAATGGACAAAGATGCACTGCTATAAAAATAGTGTTTGTACACAAGTCAGTAGCCGATGAATTTGTACAACAATTATCTGTTGCTGTGAATCAATTGAAATTCGGAATGCCTTGGGAATCAGGAGTTGCGCTAACCCCTTTACCCGAACCAGGAAAGCCACAATACTTGCGTGATTGTATTAATGATGCCATTTTAAAAGGTGCAAAAATCATGAATGAAAATGGTGGTACAACCCTGGAGTCATTTGTATATCCTGCCGTTTTGTATCCGTGTAATAGCGAAATGAAATTGTATAGAGAAGAGCAATTTGGCCCATTAATTCCAGTAGTACCTTTTTCGGATTTGGAAGAAACTATTCAATACTTGATTGATTCTCCACACGGTCAGCAAGTTAGTTTGTTCTCTCAAAATGCAACTGAATTGGCTACTTTAATAGATCCATTAGTGAATCAAGTGAGTAGGGTGAATGTGAATAGTCAGTGTCAACGTGGACCAGATACCTTTCCATTCACTGGAAGAAAAGACAGTGCCGAAGGAACCCTTTCTGTGTTTGATGCTTTGCGTTCTTTCTCTATCCGTTCTTTAGTAGCAACTAAATTGAATGCTAGTAATAAAGAATTGGTAAATGCCATTATCAGTGATCACAAATCGAATTTTTTAAGTACTAAATATATTTTTTAAGAGACTTTACTATTTTGTAGATTGTTAGTTAATTTAAAGTAATTATAAAATGTTTTATGCAAACACCTGATTTATTCAAACTAACTGGAAAGACTGCCTTAGTAACAGGTTGTAACAAAGGCATTGGAATGGCTATGGCTATTTCATTGGCTGAAGCTGGAGCCGACATCATTGGCGTCTCAGGTTCATTGGCAGTCACGGGCAGTGAAATTGAAAAACTTGTAATGTCAACAGGAAGAAAATTTTATGCCTTTCAGGCCGATTTAAGTGATCGCAATTCATTACTCAGTTTTATAGAAAAATTGCAGGCCACTCATCCTGTCATTGATATATTAATCAATAATGCCGGCATGATTATGCGCAAGCCAGCGGCGGAGCATCCTGATGAATACTGGGATAAGGTTTTATCTTTGAATCTTGACGCACCATTTATTCTTGCTAGAGAAATCGGTAAAAAAATGCTAGAACGTGGTTCAGGAAAAATCATTTTCACTTGTTCTTTGTTAAGCTTTCAGGGTGGAATCAATGTACCTGGATATGCAGCTAGTAAGGGGGCATTGAGTAGTCTTGTTAAAGCGCTTAGTAATGAATGGGCTTCAAAAGGAGTGAATGTAAATGGGATAGCACCCGGTTATATAGCTACTGATAATACAGAAGCATTGCGCAATGATCCTGAACGTAGCAAAACCATCTTAGACAGAATACCAGCAGGCAGGTGGGGAATGATCGAAGATTTTAAAGGACCCACTGTTTTTCTTTCCTCCGCAGCATCAGACTATGTAAGTGGAACCATTCTAACTGTTGATGGTGGATGGATGGGGAGGTAATTGGAAATTCAAAAGTTAAAATAGATTTACAAGTCAATATTTAAAACGTTAGCGATGCAAATCAGATTTCAAAATAGCCCGAAAGAAACAGGTTCCATGAGTACAAAGGAGCTGCGCGAAAATTTTCTAGTTCAGTCATTAATGCAAGACGACCATTTAGAACTGGTTTATTCGCATTATGATCGAGTAATTGTTGGGGGTGTTAAACCAGTAAGCAAGCAGTTGCCTTTAGTTGTTGAAGAAGAATTGAAAGCAGCCTATTTTCTGGAAAGACGAGAGTTGGGCATTATTAATGTGGGTGGTGATGGTTTGATTATTGCTGATGGCATTAGCTATGAACTTTCTAAATTAGATTGTCTTTATTTAGGAAAAGGAACAAAAGAAGTTGTTTTCAGTAGTAAGGAATCAACTACACCTGCTAACTTTTTTCTGCTTTCTACTCCTGCACATGCAAGCTATCCCAATACCTTGATGACAAAAGAAGCCGCTTCTCCAGTTGCTATGGGAGAAACAGCAACAGCCAATAAAAGAACCATTTATAAATATATTCACTTAGACGGGATCAAGAGTTGCCAATTGGTAATGGGTTTGACCGTTTTGGCAGATGGAAGTGTTTGGAATTCAGTTCCACCACATACCCATACCAGAAGAATGGAAGTCTATTTTTATTTTGATTTACCTGAACAACATCGCGTATTTCATTTAATGGGTGAGCCAACAGAAACAAGACATTTAGTTATGGCCAATCACGAAGCAGTCATTTCTGCTCCTTGGTCGGTTCATTGCGGACCAGGTACTACCAACTATGGCTTTATCTGGGCAATGGCAGGAGAAAATCAGGTCTTCTCTGATATGGATCCTGTGGCTATTGCCAGCATGCGTTAATTCATCAATTATAGGTTATGAATAAGGTACTATGCATGGGAGAATTACTACTCCGCATTTCGCCTGCTGCTAAAAACAACCAGCAAAGCAAGCATCCAATGTTGTTATTTGTGGGAGGGGCAGAAGCGAATGTGGCCACAGCATTGGCAGGATGGAAATTGCCCGTACGGTATTTCACCGTTTTGCCAGACAATTTTATGAGTAGATACGTGATTCAATATTTGAATGCAAAACATATTGATACGAGTCCCATTATGTTTGCAGGCGAACGCATTGGACTTTATTATTTAGAAACGGGTGCGGATATAAAAGGTGGTGTAGTCTATGATAGAAAAGGTTCTTCCTTCTCTACATTAACTATTGGCATGGTTGATTGGGAGAAAGTTTTTGATGGAATAGAATGGTTTCATTTTACCGCCATTAGTCCCGCACTAAATGAATCCATTGCCCAAGTATGTAAGGAAGCACTGGAAGTTGCCTCAAAAAAAGGGATCCGAATTTCTGTAGATTTAAACTTTCGATCTAAACTTTGGAAATATGGCAAAGATCCCAAAGAAGTGATGCCAGAATTGGTGCAATACTGTGATCTGGTAATGGGAAATATTTGGAGTGCTAATAGTTTGTTAGGTATTCCCGTGAATGAACAAATCCATGATCTAAATTCGAAAGAGGCATATATAGATCATGCTGAGAAAACGTCTAACGCCATTATGCAACAATTTCCTAAGTGTATTGCAGTGGCAAATACCTATAGGTTTGATAGCAATAATGATCAAATCAAGTATTATACTACTTTGCAAATAGCAAATCAATCCTATGTCTCAAATGAATTTGCATGTGCAGGTGTAGTTGATAGATCGGGAAGTGGCGACTGCTTCATGGCGGGTCTCATTTATGGATTTCTAACAAGTCCAAAACACCCACAAGAACTACTCAACAATGCTGCAGCGGCAGCTTTTGGGAAATTGCAAGAACAGGGCGATGCCACAGAACAAGAAGTTTTACAAATTGCATTTGAATCTTCATAGCAAAAAAAATCGCACTTTGTGATGAACAAAATGCGATCTGAATGCGATCTGAATGCGATCAAATATGCATGATTAAGCTACAGCTTTATTTTAATCACTAGTTTCTTAATGACACCATTACCAATCATAGGTGCATGCACGTCTTCTGGATAAAATACGGCAAATTGATTGTCTGTTAATCCGAAATACATATCAGGTGCATCGTCATAAAATAACACATCCTTCTCTGTGTTGTAATCTCCACGTTGTGAAACGCAAGTGCCTCGTGGCTTCCAACCAATGGTTTCCTCCCCTCTAATACAAACTTGAATATCGATATGTGCATTATGGCACTCGAATTTTGCAATAGAAGATTCTGTGCTGCTACCATTTTTATCAGAAACAATGCCCCTTATGGCGTCGCCATCAATATCAAATTTGCCCACTTCTAAACTTGCCAAGTCATTGTTGTTGATAAACTCAAATGCTTTTGCAAATAAGGGATGTAAGGATTGGTATTTAGCGCCGTTTGAAATAATGTCTACTATCATACAAGTAATATTTAATAATTAACGTTGAACCCTACCGCTGCCGTCGCCTAGCATCAGTTCTTTTACTTCTGTTAAAGTAGCATGGTTTAAATCGCCGAGAATAGTATGCTTGATTGCAGAAGCCGCTACGCCAAATTCAGCTGCTTCAGACATGGGCATTCCTGTAACTAAGCCATAGATAAATCCGCTTGCAAATGAATCACCACTACCAACACGGTCAACTATTCTAACTTCATATTGTTTGCTGTGATAAAATTCTGTACCATCATAAACCAAGGCACTCCATCCATTGTCTGATGCACTATGGCTTTCACGTAAGGTAGAAGCGATATATTTAAAACCGAATTTCTCTTTCATTTGTTTGAAAACACTTTTGTATCCGTCTAGGTTTAACTCGCCTTTTGTAACGTCTGTTCCCTCTGCCTTAAATCCTAATGTAGTGTCTGCGTCTTCTTCGTTACCAATACAAACGTCCACATACTGACAAAGTTTGGTCATCACTTCTCTAGCTTTTTCTTTGGTCCACAATTTCTTGCGATAGTTAAGATCAATACTAGTAGTAATACCTTTTGCTTTTGCAGCTTTTAGTGCAGCTAAAGTTAATTCAGCAGCTTTGTCGCTCAATGCCGGTGTAATACCTGTAGTATGAAACCAGCTAGCGCCCTCTAGAATTTTGTCGAAATCAAACTCACTAATGTCAACATCTGAAATAGAAGCATCTGCGCGATCATAAATAACTTGAGAAGCCCTCATAGAAGCGCCTGTTTCTAAGAAGTAGATACCTAAGCGTTTTCCACCTCTAGCTATATACTGTGTGTCAACACCATACCTGCGGATATGGTTGATAGCTGCTTGACCTAATGCATTATTGGGCACTTTGGTAACAAAAGTTCCATTTAATCCATAATTACTGAGTGCAACAGCCACATTCGCTTCACCACCACCATAGGTAACATCGAAACTATCGCTTTGTACAAATCTTTCAAAACCGGGAGTGGAGAGACGTAGCATGATTTCTCCGAGCGTAACAACTTTTTTTGACATGTCAATCGTTTTTAAATAAGTAGTATTTGGTTGAATTAAGTTAACTTCAAACCCCTGCTACAAAGTTGGACTTTTATTGTAGCAAGGAGAAAAAATTAGAAGGTTTTGGACTAACAAAATACGCAAACGATTGCGTATTAAAAAGCCTTTTTTTTAAGCATTTAAAATTACTTTGCTAACTAAAAAATAGCCATATGGATAAGAAAGCAGCCATCCTTGAATTGATTCCTCAACAAGGTATTTTACCCCTATATTTTTATAAAGATACCAGCGTGAGTATTGGTGTGTTGAAGGCTTTGTATGAAGCTGGAATACGTGCAGTAGAATACACCAATCGCGGCGAAGCTGCTTTGGCAAATTTCAAAGAAATGAGAAAGGTTTGTGATACTGAATTGAAAGGGATGTACCTAGGTATAGGCACCATCAAAAACGGTGAAATGGCACAGACTTTTATTGATGCAGGAACGGACTATATTATTTGTCCAGGATTGGTAGAATCTGTAGCAGCAGTGGCTGACAAAAATAAGATGCTTTGGGTGCCTGGATGTATGACGCCATCAGAAATTATCAAGGCTGAAACACTTGGAGCAAAAATGATTAAATTGTTTCCAGGTAATGTACTCGGACCAGGATTTTTATCTGCCATCAAAGAGATTTTTCCTGGCTTATTATTCATGCCAACAGGTGGTGTTGAATTGGATAAAGATAATATTGCGGGTTGGTTTAAAGCGGGTGTTTGTGCAGTTGGAATGGGAAGTAAATTAATCACCAAACAATTGTTAGAAACGAAAGACTATCAACAAATATCAATTGCAACCAAAGAGGCCCTAGCCATCATTCAATCAATTAAATCCTAAGCATGTCTACAATCTCTGAAAAAATTGGTAAGTACAGGTGGACTGTATGTGCATTGTTGTTTTTTGCAACTACCGTAAATTATCTTGACAGACAGGTCTTGAGTTTGCTAAAAACTACATTGGAGCATGAGTTCAATTGGACGAATTCTGATTATGCCAATATTACCTCTGTCTTCCAATTTGTGTATGCCATATCTATGTTATTTGCAGGTAGAATTGTAGATAAATTAGGCACCAAATGGGGATATGCTTGGGCTATTATTATTTGGTCTATTGGTGCACTCATTCACGCATACGCAGTGCCCATTGGAACAAGCGTATCTGCCATTCTAGGCATGGTGGGTATTGCAGCAATTCCTGTTTCTATTCTTGGTTTCATGATTTCTAGAGCAGTTTTGGGATTTGGAGAAGCAGGAAACTTTCCTGCTGCTATTAAAGCCACTGCAGAATATTTCCCTAAAAAAGAAAGATCACTTGCAACTGGCATATTCAATTCAGGTGCAAATGTGGGTGCAGTTTTGGCGCCATTGTCTGTGCCTTGGATTGCAGAGAATTGGGGTTGGGAAGCTGCATTTTTAATCATAGGTGCAATTGGATTTTTATGGTTGTTCTTTTGGTTTATTTATTATGAAATTCCGTCAAAACAAAAACGTCTTTCAAAAGCCGAGTTTGATTATATCAATAGCGATAAGGTTGAAGTTGAAACTGAAAATGAAAAATCTACCGTTAAAACACCTTGGGCTATTTTATTAGGATTTAAACAAACCTGGGCTTTTGCAGTAGGTAAATTTTTAACAGATGGGGTTTGGTGGTTTTATTTATTCTGGCTTCCCGGTTATTTAAAAGACCAATATGGAATTACAGGAACTGCCGTAAACATTCCATTGGCAGTTTTATATAGTATTACCATGATTGGTAGTATTACGGGAGGATGGTTCCCTACTTATTTTATAAATAAAGGGCACAAACCATACGATGCTAGGATGAAGGCAATGTTAGTCATAGCAGTAATTCCTTTGGTGGTTTTGGCCACACAACCTTTGGGAAGTATCAGTTATTGGGTGCCTGTTTTATTAATAGGTATTGGTACCTCTGCGCACCAAGCATGGTCGGCTAATATTTTTACTACCGTATCAGATATGTTCCCCAAAAAATCTATTGCTTCCGTCATTGGAATTGGAGGTATGGCAGGTGGATTTGGTGGAGTGATTATTTCAAAAATTGGGGGTTGGTTATTTGATGCGTATAAATTAACAGGTATTCAACAATCTTTGGAGCAGGCAACTACAAATGGGTTGGGGGAATATTTAACCCAAATTAAAACATTGAAATTGGTAGATAAATACGGCGATACCATAGATATCACAAAAAGGGCTGTCAATGATTTGTCTAAAGACCTTCAAGCTCAATTGCAGCAAGTGAATCCAGATCAGTTTACGCAATTCCTAACACTGCAGAAACAATTGGTGATGGATTCTATGTCAACATCCTATACCATTATGTTTACTTTCTGTGCTATTGCCTATTTACTAGCATGGAGCATTATGAAAATGTTGGTGCCAAAAGAAAAACAAGTAAGGTTATAACTAAATACATTTTATGCAGATTTATAAATCACTATTCTATTCTTTGTTCTTTATTTTTTGCGCAACACAAATGGAATCAAAAGCCCAAAAAATTAGCGTTCAAAATGACGTAACAAAACAAAAAGTGTTTATAAAAGTGGATGGCAAAATATTTACAGAATTTTGTTATCCCGATAGCATGGAAAAACCTTTTCTCTATCCAATTATAGGTTCAAACGGGAAAGCCATTACACGTGGCTTTCCTTTGAATCCGCAACCCAATGATCCTATCGATCATCCCCACCATATTGGTCTTTGGATGAATTATGAAAGTGTCAATGGGTTAGATTTTTGGAACAATTCGTATGCGATAGCTGCAGATAAAAAACAAAACTATGGTTGGATTAGGACCAAGAGAATTGTGGAAACAAAAAGTGGTAATAAAGGCTTGTTGGCCTATGAAGCCGATTGGCATAATCAGGCTAAAACGGTGTTGATGAAGGAATCAACACAGTACCAGTTTAGTGCAGTGGGATCGCAAAGAATCATCGACCGAATAACTACCCTAACTGCTGTAGAAGACGTTAGTTTCAAAGACGTGAAAGACGGATTTCTTGGCTTGCGTGTAGCACATGAATTAGAACTTCCTGTTTTAACAACCAAAAAATATACCGATGCTAATGGAATAGTAACCACGGTAAAAGGAGCAAAAGATAGCCTTGTTACAGGTAATTATATGACAAGTAAAGGCATTCAGGGAGATGCAGCATGGGCTACAAGAGCCGATTGGTGCATGCTTTATGGTAAGCAAGGTGCAGATACAGTGAGCATTGTGATTATTGATCATCCATTGAATCCAGGATATCCTACTTATTGGCATGCAAGGAATTATGGTTTGTTTGCGGCTAATCCACTTGGTCAAAATGTGTTTTCCAACGGGAAAGAAACCCTTTCCTTAAAATTATCCAAAGGACAATCAGTTAATTTTCGTTATAGAGTTGTAATAGCAGCCGGCAAACTACGACTCACCCAATCAGCTATCGGTTCTTTGATGGAGGCCTTTCAAAATGCAAAATAATTTGCCGTTAAAGAATAGGACGCTAGTTTTACGGGATGCAATTAAGTTTTAGTTATCATAAACCAAGGGTCATTCAGGCGTTGCGGTATCATTTTGTTCAACGCCCTGAAGTGAGAACCATGTTAATATTGGTGAATGTATTTGCCATTATAGCAGCTGTTCTTTTCTACACAAAAAAAATCAGGCCTGAACCCTTTTTATTGGGATCATTGATTTGGATGTTTTTGATGGCCGCTTTTTGGTATTTTTTGCCCAACAACATTTATAAAAAATCGGATACTTTCAAAGACCATTTTATGATGACCTTCAATGACCAAGCCATCAGTCTGGAAACTGAAAGGGGCGTTGTGGTATGGAACTGGATGCAGTTTTCTAATTTTTTTGAGAGTCCACATTTTTTCCATCTTTATTTTGATTCAAAATCATTTTTCTTAGTTCCCAAGGAAGACATGAATGATCCTTTTAGACACGAACTTCGGGCATTGTTAAATAATAAAATAGGCAAGCGTTAAATCAATGGGTTAATTTCAGTTACTAAAAAACAGCGGCATGAATAAAAGACAATGGTTCCTACTAATTATTTTATTCAACACGTATACTGCAGTATTTGCACAAGACAATAATCAGGTTGCTACAAACAAAAGTCTTTCATTGCAAAATATTCCGAAAGAGGCTAAACAATTTGTTGCAACAATTCAGGTAGACCTTCAAAACAAAATAGGCAAAGTAAATCCAGCATGGGCATGGTTTGGTTATGATGAACCGAACTATACCTATATGAAAGACGGCAAAAAACTACTCACAGAAATTGCCACATTAAGCCCCTATCCTGTGCATATTCGTGCGCACAGTCTCTTAGTGTCAGGTGATGGAGTTGCTGCCTTAAAATGGGGTTCTACGAATGCTTATACGGAAGATTCAATGGGGCATCCCATTTATTATTGGCGCATTATCGACAGTATTTTTGATACTTATATACAACGCGGATTAAAGCCCCTTGCACAAATAGGTTTTATGCCCGAAGCATTGTCAAGTAAACCCAAGCCTTATCAACACCATTGGAAACCGGGCATGCCTTATAATGATATTTATACTGGGTGGACCTATCCTCCCAAAGACTATCAAAAATGGGCTGAATTAGTGTTTCAGTGGGTGAAACATTCTTTAGAAAGATATGGTCAGAAAGAAGTAGATACTTGGTATTGGGAATTGTGGAATGAGCCCGATAGTCCTTATTGGGGAGGTACCTTAGCAGAATATTTAAAACTTTATGATTATACGGTAGACGCAGCAAAGAGGGCCATGCCTAGTATTAAAATCGGGGGGCCGCATGTAACTGGACCAGCTGGTGCTAGGGGGGCTTATTTCTTAAAAGGATTTTTAAACCATTGCGATACTGGAACCAATTATGTAACTGGCAAAAAGGGTACGGAACTTGATTTTATAGCTTTTCATGCAAAGGGGAGTCCGAGGGTTGTAAACGGACATGTACGCATGGATTTGGGCAAACAAATGCGCGATATCAATAGTGGATTTAAGATAGTTTCATCTTATCAACATTTTAAAAGCTTACCTATTATCATAGGCGAATCAGATCCGGAAGGTTGTGCGGCTTGTGGGATGGCTACTAATCCAGAAAATGCATACAGAAATGGTACAATGTATTCCAGTTATACGGCGGCATCCTTTGCGCGCAAATTTGAATTGGCAGATCAGTTAAATGTAAACTTTTTGGGTGCAGTGTCTTGGTCATTTGAATTTGAGGACCAGCCTTGGTTTTATGGATATAGAGACCTAGCCACCAATGGAGTAGACAAGCCCGTGCTTAACGTATTTAGGATGTTTGGGATGATGCAAGGAGATCGAATTAAAGTAGAAGCAGCGCAGATGTATCCTTTAAAGAAAGTATTAGATTCCAGTATCAGGAATCAACAAGCTGATATAGGGGGAGTTGCTTCCATGCAAGTAAAAACAGCATCCTTAATGGTTTGGAATTATCGGGATGAAGATGTATTAGATACAGCTACCAAAGTGCAAATTTCTTTTAAAAATATCCCATCAGAAACGGTGATATTGTCTGAATATCGGATAGATCAAAACCATAGTAATTCATACGAAGTATGGAAAAAAATGGGCTCGCCTCAAAATCCAACAAAAGAGCAGGTAACCATATTAGAAAAATCTGGAAAATTGGAATTAATGTCAAAGCCAGAAAAAATCAAGATCAAAGAAGGCATTTTAAATACAGAGATTGAATTACCATCGCAGGGAGTTACTTTATTAAAAATTGACTGGAAATAAATCGACAAGCCCAATAGGAATCAATTTTCTATTTGTGTTAGCATTAACTATTTCTTTTTAGACAGATTATCCGGGATTTTTAAATAAGACCTTGATTTTCTTTGTTCCATTTTCACAAGTGCAGAATCAGTAAATTTTGTAGGATCTGTTTTAAAAAGGATGCGCCAGATTTTCCCTTTTTTTGATTCTGAAATGTATAGGGATCCATCTGGTCCTTCAGATAATCCCATAGGTCTGTATTTAGCGTCATTCATAGTTACAATAGAATCTACACCTGCAAAGCCATCGGCAAAAACTTCCCAAACATCATGGGGCTTACCATTTTCAAATGGAATGAAGGCAACAATATATCCAGCTTGAACATAGGGTGTTCTATTGGTTGATCCATGAAAGGCAACGAAAGCTCCTTTTTTATAACGTTCAGGGAATTGATTGCCTTTATAAAACAACAAATCATTCGGAGCCCAATGTGCGGGTAGTCCCATGATGGGATTGGCAAATCCTTTTGCTTCTTTCTTTCCATCTCCGCCATATTCTGGTGCGAGTAATTTTTTGTGTTGAAAGGGATCGTAATAAGTGTAAGGCCAACCATAGTTTTCTCCTAGCTTAATTTTCACAAATTCTTCTGCGGGTAAAACAGCATTCTCCCATTGGCTAAAATATTGAGGTGCGTGTTCGTATAAATAATCTCTTCCGTGTTGTATCGCATACAATTGATTGTCTGCATCATTCCAAGAAATTGCCACCACACTTCTTAGACCTGAAGCAAACTTTTTTCCCATTGCTTGAGTTTGATTTAGTTTGGCTTCATCGAATTTCCAAATGGCTGCTTGTTCAATAGTTTCAGGGCAAGGGGAATGTCCTTTTACATTGGCTGTTTCATTTCCAACTACTGAATTCCAGTCCTCACAGTTATTGGTTGGTGCACTAAAAGTTACGAACATACCACCCTTATTGTCAAAAGCCAATGACTTGGCATTATGCCATTGAATGGGGTGTTGGTCAACTACTAATACTTCGGGATTACCGTCTGGAATTAAGGAACTGGGGGATAATTTTTGGCGATAGACCACTTGCTCAGAGCTAAAATACAAATAGCCCTTGTGGATACGCATTTCTGTAGCAAAACTTCCGTCGTTTGGGTAATTTCCAAAGCGTTGAAAAAGGTCCATTTTACCATCACTATTGGTATCTCTGAGTGCCATATTGCCGGCGTCGCCAGTAGTAACGCGCAATTTTATATAGATATCTCCATTAGTATTAACTGCTAGGTGTCTGGTAAGCCCCACACTATCTGCAACTACTAATGCTTCAAAACCATCGGGTAAAAACAAGCCACCATTTATTACTAATTTTTCCACAACAACAGGCGCTTCTATATTATGGCAATGGGTTAAAAAAAGGGACAACAAAAGAACAGAGGAAATTTTTTTCATGCTGTTATACTATTTCAAAATTCTTGTTAAAACGGTTAAATCGATCAAAGTTTAGCGATTGCCACCATCTAATTTGGCAATGAAATTTACGGGTTTCTTCTATTTTTTGAATAGTTTTATTATCTTTCTCATTAATTTGAATATTTATATCATTACATTATTTTTAAAACTCAGATTCTGGATTTTACTAATGGTTATGCGAATGATTATTCTCCTTTTTATCAAATGGAAAATAATCAACAACATCATATTTCCAAACGTTAGTTGGGAATATCACTACAAGATTAGCTGTTTTTTTTCCAATATTTCATGTTAGCAGTCTCATAACCTGCTGGTACAGCCCTTCTTTCAAGTACCTTGTGTGAGTGGTGCTGTGCATGAAGATATTCGGTGATTGAGTCAGGAACAGTTTTGACTTCTTCTACTAGATTCGCTATAGAAAATGTTTCTTTAATGCTGTCATTATGATTTGCTTCCCTATTGTTATTATTCTCCTTGTTTGAACAAGAGTTAAACAATAGTCCAGATACAAATGCTGAAATTAATAATGTTGATTTTTTTATTTTTATTGTTTGCTGATTTGTGTGTTAAATTTACAAATGTTAATGTTCGCATTCCAGTGAGTTGCTGATAACGTCCAGGTTTTGCTGCAGGTGTGGAATTCAATGCTCGTCCTGCCGGGAACCTCTACTCAATAAAGATTTAAAAGTAAAAGATAATAACTAAAAGCCCATCAGAAATCCGTCCGCCGAAACCGCTGTTGATAAAGAACTACAGCCGCAGATAACGACGTCCAGCCACACTTGTAGCAATACCCATATTAGCGGCTGGCAATTTATATACAAAGAGCCCTTTAATCATTACTAATATTTTATACCCAATAGTTTTCCTATTTGACCTAGGATCTTCACAGCAAAATCTGGAGGATTTATTGCAATTATGTCATTTCTGTAATTATTCATCAATACGCCTAAATATAATTTTGCTTTTAGGTTCATCGTAAATTTTTTTGTCCTGTTATTAGTTACTTTATTTAATACTTTGCAAACATCTTCAAAATATTCTTCCATTTTTAAGGCAGGTTGATGAGTATTAAGAACCTTTACTATCGTATTTGTTGGATTTCTGAAAGCGTGTGACACTCCAATTGGAACTGATAACTTGTCGCCTTTTTTTGCTTTCAACCATTTATCCTTTATGAAGAATTCCATTTCGCCTTCTAATATTTCATAAGTTTCAATAGCATTTGGATGATTATGAATTAAAGGGTCTTTCATATTGCAGCCAGGTAATAACTCCCAATGTAAATCTAAAGACTTGCCATTTGTTTGTTCGCTGTTTTTTAAAACAGTAAACTTCATACCTAATGGAGTCATGTCAAGTATTTTAACCAACTTTGTCATATAGTTATTGTTTCAAGACTGTTTCTAATATGAAAGCACCTTGCTTGCCGCAATACATGTTGAACTAAACCTTCGGTAGCCTTTTCTTCATATCGTAACTTTAAGAAAACAATTTATTATGACAACGGAAAAAACAACCTGAGGAGCTAAGGTATAATAAGTTTCTCAATCGAGCCTGCCTACTGAACTTGAAGAACACCAGATTAAAGATTACCTGTACGAGTTGCAGCAGCGCAGCAAAACTCCTTCACAAACTTATTTCAAACATACCGTTTATGGCCTACGATTTTTATTAAAGGGAGAAGGACTTCTCTATAGTCACTTGCATATACCTGCCATTAAAAAAGGAATGTCTGATAGAAGAAATGAGGCATAAAAACACACACAGCAGAGTGAAAAA
The DNA here is from genome assembly GCA_031428775.1 of Bacteroidota bacterium. Taxonomy (GTDB): domain Bacteria; phylum Bacteroidota; class Bacteroidia; order Chitinophagales; family Chitinophagaceae; genus Sediminibacterium. The sequence continues at coordinate 8,293 of JANOYH010000241.1, read as the reverse complement.
AAATAATTGAAAAAATCGTGTCCTATCTTTCATTAGCAACTACCAAATTGCTAGACGACAACTTCATATACCAAACACCACCAATAAATTGCCGGTTCCGTTCAACATTAAGCTTCATTGTTGGCGCTGTGCACCCAACGAAACCTTAGTAGTTAAGTGCAGTTAATTTTGTTTTTCAAATTTCAAATTTTTGACTCCGTAGTTTGAAATGTCAAAACCAACAACTAGCCCCGTTTCATTTCTTTTGAAATCAATTTCAAATGCGAACGTATTTGGACCTGAACCTGAGAATTTGGTTTCTCCAATTTGTTTTAAGACAATATCATACAATCTTTTGTGTCTCATTATGAGTTTATTGTCCTTTAATTCAAAATAGTAATTTGTTTCTAGTTCTTCACTACAATATTTTCCTACAAATTCATTTAAATCAACGTTGTAATTTTCAGTCGATGTGAAGGCTGGTTTAGTAGGAGAAAATATACTATCTTGTTTTTTTTCAACGGCCTGATTTTTAATATAGTAATCGGCAATATTCCATCTTCCACCTAGGCTTTCATTATGCTCATCGTTGCTAAGTTGGATAATTGCTAAATGATGGCTGGGGTAGCGACCTAAAAAAGCACGAAAACCAGCAGTATGGCCTCCGTGTCCTATATAACGTCCTTTGTCTTTACTTACATTTTGCCCTTTAGCATGAAATATGGTATCTCCTTCAATAATTCTTAAAACAACTTTATTACCATTATCCAAATAAGATGGTTCATTAAAGGCTTTTATCATTTTGGCATTTCCAACTAATGGTTTTTCAAAGTTCAAAACCCATTTACTCAAGTCTTCAACAGTTGTTAACAAATTGGAAGGGCCTGGATTCGATTCAATCAATGGCTTATGATAGTACTGGTTATTTTGTAGTTCATAAGACTCCGCTTTATTTTTTACGACAGCTTCATAGTTATCAGAAAACTGTGTGCTACTCATACCTAACGGCAAAAATATTTTTTCCTTGGTATATTCAGAAAGTGTTTTTCCAGTAACACGGTGAACGATTATTGCTAAAAATGTATAGTTAGAGTTGCAATAACCAAAAGTACTGCCAGGTATGAAATTTAGGCTTTTTTGTCTAGATAGTAATTTCAAGTTCTGTTCAGTATTACTTATGTCTGCTAGGTAGTAGCCGCCTGCTATAGTAGCCAATGCTCCATGGTCACTTAGCCCACTTGTATGAGCCAATAAATGTTTGATTTTTATTATCATACCATAATCAGGTAATTCTGGGATATATTTTCTTAAATCGTCTTCAAAAGATAGTAGTCCATTGTTTTCCAAAAGATAAATAGCGAATGCCGTAAACTGCTTCGACACCGAAGCGATATTGAAAACAGTTTTTGGTGTAATGGGTACGTCATGCTCAAGGTTGGCCATACCATACCCTTTCTTAAAAATCACCTTGCCGTCCTTCATGACGGCCACAGCCACTCCGGGTGTTTTTGAATTGTATGAGGCAAAAGTAGAATCAATTTTTATGCTTGCCATTTTGTTTGTCTGTGCGGTTGTATAACTATGCAAAGACAGAAGCAAGGCAACAGAAAATAACTTCATTATACTTGTCATTTTTTTATGGTTTGTAATTGCACACAACGTGAGTTTGTGAAAATACCTGTATAGTTACTTAAATATACACAGAATGTGAATAGATTAAATACAGTATGGTTTTTGAGTAGATAGTGTATGCAATTTATACAAGGAAATAACCTAGATGGCAGTAAGTTTAAGGCAGTTAATAGTAAAAAGAATAATTACAATCAACATATACGTTTTGTATTCCTCGTCCTAAAGCAGGCATCATAATGATGAAAACTGTTGAAATGAACCACCAATAATGGTTTTCTAATTGCTTTCTGTGAATGATGCTTTACTGCTGCTAGGATTTATCGTGACATGCTGAATATTGTTGTTGGGATATGAAATGGGCTGATGATCTATTCTTAAGTTCCAATTGCTACAATGCAATGTTTGGCGCACACTTTATTTAAGCGTTACAACTACGGCCCTTATTGGTAATGGTGGATTATCTAAATATGAATGAACCTGTGCAATCAACTTAGTAAGTTCTGAGTAAGAATTGATTGAAGCATTTAAAACAAATACTGCAATAGTATATGTTGAAAAGTTCTGTTGATAACTCAGGATTTTATCAAAAGTGAACAAAGCATCGAATTGATTCTCGATTAGTAATTTTAGAAGCTGTCCATTTTTAATGCCATTCCAACCTTTATCACGAACGGTATAAATTTCGTGTTCAGTAAAATCTAGTTTTAAGCGTTTTGGCAGATTTTCATCAAGCAAGAGCTTCATAAATTTGATCTGCTTTTTGGGATGTTAGAAATTTGCTCGCAATTTCAAGGAGGCCTACCGCTTGTTCTCTTGTTACTGATGGAAAATCATCAAGAAATTCGTCTAAAGAAATGCCTGCTTCCAGATGGTCAAAAAGCGAATCTATTGGTACACGTGTACCAATAAATACAGGTTGCCCGCTTTGTATTTCCTTGTCAATATTTACGATATCCTGTATTCGCTTAACTTAAAGTTACAATTATTTTGAGACTTCCAAAAGTTGCGCCTAACAACCAAGACTTCATCTTTGGCCTTGCAGGCATGACGAAGTCTTGGTTGTTATATGCTGTGGCTATTTCAATATCGTTCACCAGTCCCTGGTGTTACGCACTTTCGTCAAACATAATTTCGTCTGAACTTCCAACTTTATATAATGGTTTTTCAATGGGTAATGTAAAATAAAAAGATGAACCCTCGCCTTCAATACTTTCTACCCATATTTCACCGCCATTTTTTTCTAAAAATCCTTTTACCAATAATAATCCAATTCCTGCACCCTTATCCTTTTTTCTTGTTTCTGAAAGTGTTTTCATTTGCGGGGTAAAAAGTTTTGCCATAATTTCTTTCGACATTCCAATTCCAGTGTCCTTAACCTGAACAATAATTTTGTCATCTTTGCTTTTAGCTGAAACCGTTATTGTCCCTCCTTTTCCTGTATGTTTTATAGCATTTGAAACGATATTTTGAATAATGGAAATTAACATTTTACCATCTGCAAATACAGAAGTATTCTCTTCAATTTCGTGATGAAGATTTATTGTGTTTATTAAAGCAGTTTCGTTTAATGTTTCAAAAACTTTATTAATGTATTCTGTTAGTTTTATTTTTTTCGGGGAAAATACGTCTGAGGCGTATTTTATTCTGGCCCATTCTACTAAATAATCTAACATGTCAAGTTCATCGGTTGAAGATTTATAAAGTAAGTCAAGCATTTCTTGCACAGTATCTGGCTTCATTTTATTAAAACTTTCTTTCAAATATTTTGCTGTTCCTATAATAGCTGAAAGGGGGCTTCTTAAATCGTGTGAAAGTATTGCCAGAACACTCTCTTTATGTGTGTTAAGTTCTTCCAATTCTTTTACATACTTTTTTATGGCGTCTTCCGATTGTTTTCTTTCAGTTAGGTCACGTAAAATTTTAACATAACCCAACATCTCTCCGTCTAAACCAGTAAGTGGGAAAACCAAACCATAGGCATAAAACAAACTCTTGTCTTTAGCAATGTGCCATCTATTATCTGTTGCTCTGCCTTCTTTTAAAGCTATTTCGATTTCCCTTTTCGGAATACCATTTTTTAAATCTTCCTCCGTAAATATTAAATCGAAAGGTTCTCCAATAACTTCGTCCGTTTCGTAACCAAATATTTTTGTAGAGCCAGAACTCCAACTATTAATGACGAATTCCTTGTCCAAAGTAAAAATTGAATAATCTTGTAAGCTGTCAATTATCTGACTGTAGAATTCTGCTGTCGGGATATATTTACTTTTAAGAACTTTGGGATTGTCTTGTTTATTTTCCATTGTTTTTATTTTAATGTTTATAGTTAATTGTTATGTCTTGTTACCAATGCGTATAACGTTCCCGCATAGGCGTTTTTGAGGAATTCCATGATCTGTCAGCCGACATAATGCCAGTGCACTGTTAACCGCTGTATTCATTCTCCGAGAAGCATTTGAACTTCCTCTCTTAACTGTAGGAAGTATTTTATTAAAATACTCCAAATGATTTCGTCAGAAACAGTATCATAGCCATGAATAATACGATTTCTAGTATTGTTAATCGCAAATGTGCAATATAGTGGTTAACGGAAGTTTGTGAAAATACCCGTTTCGTTACTTAAATATACACAGAATGTGAATAGATCAAATACAGTATGGCTTTTACGTAAAACTACTACTGTTATTTTATAAAACGGAAGCTGAACAACCTTTGGCGCTTTGTGAATTGGCGGCTTGAGAAATGGTGTAAATGGAACAAACGAATGAGCCTGCGCAAAAGTCGCAGGTGGGTGAGAATCCCCTTGCTTACTCGACTAGCGGTTCGTTTTCTTTTCAGTCCGATAGTTTTCGCATTAGAGTTTCAATCGGTCCATTTCTAAATCTTTTACTCCAAAAATGACTAAATGCAATACTCAATAAAAAAAATGTTGTCGCATAAATAAAAATATAAACTGGTTCTGTTGGTATATCGTTTGTCAAAAGTCCTGTATATTTTTTGTTTGTCAATTTAGAAAAAATTATCATTCCTATTGTCAAGTGAATTACATAATGCGATAAAGTCATTCGCCCTGTTTTCACTAACAAACTAATGAATGTATTTGTTGAGAATTTGTCGCCAATAAACATACAAATGGAAATTACCATTAAAGCAAATCCTGTCGTAATCATAATGTAAGGAATGTATGCAGGGAAATAGTCACTCATAACATAATCCCAATATTGTGTATAGTTTCCATTCTTTACTAATTGTCTAAGTCCCTCAAAAATTAGAAAAATAATAAGCCCAGCTACGAATGTATTTTTTATAATTATTTTATTTTTCCAATCCTGTCTGCCAAGCCACATACCCAACATAAAATAACATAACCAAGGAAAAATAGAATTCCAACCATTGTAAAAAGTGTTTCTTAAAAATCCAATTGGTGTCCAAAAGTCAGCATACTTAAAGGTTGTAAAGTCCCAACTTGTATTAATGGGAATTACGAAAAGTAGTAAATGAAAAATGATAATAGCGAATAATGCTGTCCATAGATAGTAACGTTTTGGAACAAAAAGTAAAAAAGCTGCAATGTGCATATAGCCGCCATAAAAATGTAAAATATCTCCTGGCCACCAATTGTATAGTAATAATCCAAGTGCAAAAAGAAACCAAGAACGTTTTAAAATTATTGATTTCAATTTTTTCTTTTCTTCATTGGTGTAGTCAGCTCTGTTTGTCATCAATGAAACTCCCATTCCTGCAAGTATAATGAAGATAGATGTTGAGTTCCCAATAAAAAGGTTTAGAAAATGTCCAAGAGGTCTTTTGTCCTGAAAATCACCAAAGCAAAAAACAAAATTTACGATGAACATTCCAAATATTGCGTAAGCTCTTGCTAAGTCAAATCCTATAATTCTACCATTCATTTTTCGTCTGTTTGAAGTTGGTTGGGTGTCGCACTGCAATGACCGCTAACGCCACGCGCATTGAAGCAGTTGGGTAATGTCCTTACTGCAGTTTGAACGGGTACAGAATGAAGTTACAAAAGATTAATGTATAATCCGATTGATGTTGAGGATATATTTTACTGCAGGGATTTATTGTGACAAGCTGATTATTGGTGTTGGGGGGAAATGTTTTGGGCTAATGAGATATTCTGAAGCCCAAATTGCGCAAAGCCTATTGTGTGTGCCCTGACGAACAGAAATTGCATAAGAGGCATTTGCAGGTAAGTGAGCTATATCAGTATGTGCAACAATCACTACAATACATCCATGAAGGTTATCAGCATATTGTTGATATTGACCTTAAAAGCTTCTTCGATGAAGTAAACCACTGTTTGTTGTTAGCGTTTTTGTTTCGCAAAGTAAAATGTCCTCTCACGTTACGTCTTATCCGCAAATGGTTATCAGCGGCATCCGCAAACCTGCGCAGTTTGAAATACTGGGATACAAATATGTACCCACGTATGAGAAAGGCGCACCTCATCGCTTACAGGCGGTGAGGCCGTCTACTCGATTATGGGCAGGTTTGTCATCATTTAATTTCTGTTGATAGGTGTTGAAATAATAATGTTATTTGCATCAATAGCAATGTCATAGTAATAACAATTGCTCATATCAATTATTTTTGTATAATCAATGTTATTTACTTTAATCGTAAATGTTACTTGTCCAGCTGCATAACTACTATAAGGTGATGATGTGCCGGGGTCAACATTATTGATGTTCACCGTACTTCCTCCAGATGTTTTAATCTGAACACTTGCTTTTTGTGTTCCATTATTTGTAATTTTTGCACCTGGGTCTTCGCCATTACATTTTTTACAACTATTCATTGTAAATACGAATAGTCCTGCGATGAGAACCGTTAAAAAGAATTTTGAAATTTTCATTTTATTAAATTTAATATTGTCCTACTCGTTTGGCTTTTCGGTGTCGCCCCGTTTTTAAATGGTCGCTGGTCTCCATTTTATCTTCACTACGGAAAATGTTTTTTATCAAATCTACTTGTTCGTCAAAAGGTCGAGTTGTTGTCATTGCTAAATATGGTCGTACTGCGAATTTTATAGGTTTCCCTGATGCTTGTGAGTTACCTGTCAATGTCCAAGTTCCATTGTCTTCACGGCTTTGCCATTCGTTAGTTTTGAATCCTTATAAAAAGAATGAGTTGGATGATTTTTACTTTTTTCATCGTAACCGATAACTTCTATACAAGCTATTTTCTGTTCTCCTACATTTCCTATCAAGCGGTGAATAAGAAAAAGACCGCCTGGTAACTACTCGCAAGTTTCTACTGTAGTTATTTTAGCTGTCGGACCAAATGCACCTTCATACTGCGTTCCTTCTATATTCCATTTTCCAATGAATACATTAAGTTTATTAAGTTCTGGTGTCGTTGAAATATTTTGATAAATTTCTGAATTTGGTTCCATCTTATATTTTTAAGTAAGGTACAATTACCGTTCCGTAAAGGTTAAGCCTTAAATTTTAATAAGTGTTATGCAACTTTGCGAAAGAATTACATAATTCCCACTTTGTAGTCGTGTGGTGTTGCAATACAATAACCTACTCAATTCCAACTCGAACTAAAAATAAATTTCCTGTATGTGCAAATTCACCACCACTTCCTAACATATAACTGAAATGTTAGCCTAGTTTAAACGATACCATAATAGCACTCGCAATAAGATAACTTCGTTGCAAAACAGTCCCTCCGTTTCTATTTAGATGCTCTTCTACAGCAAAATCTTCAAGAACTATATCATTATGTAAACCAATTGCCCATTTTGACCTAAACTTATAATTGTAATTTATTGCCCAAGATGGTAATGACAACCATTTTTATTGCCATCGGCTTGAATACCTTGACTGATTTGTGTGTTACTAATCAGAAAACCAAAGTATGATAAGGCTTGAATTTGTGATTCTGTTTTTCTTGAGCAGAAATTGTTTATTTAAATTACCAGTTGATTTTAAAATTGATACTATATCTTCTTGAACGTAGACCAAATACCGTTTTAATTGTTCGTTTTGTAAATTGTCGGCAGCATTATTTGAAAGGGTACCTAAAAACTGCCTCATTTCATACATGTAAGTTTTAATAGTAGAAATACTATATGCCTTTAGCAACATATGTTGCTTCATGGCAGGGATAATATGAGCATTGATTGGTTTGATTTCAACCGCCTTTTGAAGAACAGCCTTTTTGCTTTCTGAATTTTGCATGCCCATTTCAGTTTTAACCACTAATCAAATATTAGTAGCTGATTATTAAAACTGGGGTCACTTGTTTCCTGTTTTAAATTTAATTTACTCGCTTACAATTCTTTCTCCATCTCAAAATGAGGTATAGTCACTTCTAAAAATTCTGCACCAGATATGCTATATCCCAATTTTTCGTAGAAGCCAACTGCCGTTTTACGGGCGTGCATGGTCAATTTTCGATAGCCATGGTCGCGCGCAACATTCTCCGCATAGGTCATTAATACCCTTCCAATACCTTTGCCTTGCAGCCCAGAAAGCACGGCCATTTGCCGTAGTTTTACATTTTTTGGGGATGTTTTTGTTAAAATACAACAGCCTTCTAACTTTTCATCATCAAAAAAACCAATTAATAGATCATTTTTTTCTGCTTCAATTTCTTCTTTGGAATAACTAAGGCCTAATGGCTTTCTGAGCATTTGATAACGCAATTCCAC
>JANOYH010000240.1:0-3501 GCA_031428775.1 Bacteroidota bacterium | reverse complement strand
TTCAATTGAAAGGTTTCAAAAAGCATTCGATCGGCGGGCAATAAAATACCTGGATTATTTTTTGTGAAAGCTCGGTTACTATGATAGAATTTTACTTTTTGAATTTGAAAAACAAGTTCTTTTACCCATCTTTCCATTCCCATTTGATGACCAATAGATTTTAAAACTCTTTTAAATTTGGCCCTCATATTTTTGTTATACGCAATTAAGCAAGTTGATAATCCCTAACCTCGAATGATATTTTCATTTCAATTGTCTTTGATACATCTGAACAGCATTTTCATATCCTAAATACAATGCATCACAGACTAGTGCATGACCAATACTTACTTCGTCTAGAAAAGGGATCTGTTCTTTGAAATATTTTAAGTTATGCAAGTCTAAATCGTGCCCCGCATTAATACCCAAACCGCAGGACTTGGCTATTTCAGCTGCAGCGATATAGGGGGCAATGGCTTGTTCTTTTTGAGCACTTGCAAACATGGTTGCATATCCTTCTGTATATAATTCTATTCTGTCAGTGCCTGTAGTTGCTGCAGCATGGATCATTTCAATGACTGGATCTACAAAAATGGACACACGAATACCAGCCGTTTTAAACAAGGAACAGATCTGAATCAAGTAGGATTGGTGTTGAATGGTGTTCCATCCGTGATTGCTGGTGATTTGCCCTAGTGTATCAGGAACAAGGGTTACTTGTTGCGGCTTTGTTTCTAAAACAAGGTCAACAAAAGAGGGTTCCAAGGGATTTCCTTCAATATTGAATTCAGTAGTCAACACTTTGCACAATGCTCTTACATCATTATAACGAATATGCCGTTCATCTGGTCTTGGGTGTACCGTTACTCCATCAGCCCCAAAGCGTTCCGCATCCAATGCCGCTTTAACTACATCGGGATTGTTACCGCCCCTACTATTGCGAATGGTAGCGAACTTGTTGATGTTCACACTAAGTTTGGTCATGCGGCAAAGATAAGTGATTCACTAGAAGCTTCTGATAAGCCGATAGTTGGTTTTTAAGTATTAAATTGCATCGTTATATTTTAACTTTTTTCTCTTATCAATGTTATATTGCTATGCACTACGCCTCCATGGAAGACTGTTTGTTAGATTTAGAGAAGCATGGGCTTTTGGTACGTGTGAAAGAAGAGGTAGACCCATATTTGGAGATGGCATCCATCCATTTACGGGTATATGCAGCAAATGGCCCAGCCATTTTATTTGAGCGTGTGAAAGGGTCACGGTTTAGGGCAGCATCCAATCTTTTCGGGAGTTTAGAAAGGAGTAAATTTATTTTTAGAGACCATTTGAAAATGGTTCAGGATCTCATTGCAGTAAAGAGTGATCCTATAAAAGCCATTAAACACCCAATAGATAATTTTGCACTGGGACTTGCCGCATTGAAAGCATTGCCACTTAAAAATCCAATAAAGAAACCAGTTTTATATGAAGAGATTAGTATTGATCAACTTCCTTTAATACAACATTGGCCCAAAGATGGGGGTGCTTTTGTGACACTTCCTCAAGTATATACAGAGGATATGGATAAGCCTGGAATCATGAATGCCAACCTTGGCATGTATCGGATTCAATTAAATGGGAACGACTATATTACCAATCAAGAAATTGGGTTGCACTATCAGTTGCATAGGGGTATTGGCGTACATCAAAATAAAGCCAATAAAAGAGGCTTGCCGCTGAAAGTGAGTTGTTTTATAGGTGGTCCGCCTGCACATGCTGTTGCTGCTGTAATGCCATTGCCAGAAGGGATCAGTGAAATGACTTTTGCAGGGGTATTGGGAGGTAGAAGATTTAGGTATTGTTATGAAGACGGATTTGCTATAAGTACTGATGCCGACTTTGTCATTACAGGAGAAGTATATCCTGGTGAAAATAAAATGGAAGGACCATTTGGCGACCACTTAGGTTATTATAGTTTGGCCCATCCTTTTCCATTGATGCGTGTTCATAAAGTGTACGCGAAAAAAAATGCGATATGGTCCTTTACCGTTGTGGGAAGGCCTCCACAAGAAGACACCAGTTTTGGAGAACTGATACACGAATTAACTGGTGCAGCAATTCCGATGGAAATACCCGGATTAAAAGAAGTACATGCTGTAGATGCTGCTGGAGTGCATCCACTTTTGTTGGCTATTGGAAGTGAAAGGTATACGCCCTATTTACCCACCAAACAACCAGCAGAATTGCTCACCATTGCCAATCATATTTTGGGCACTGGACAGCTAAGTTTGGCTAAATACTTATTCATTTCAGCAGATGAACAGAACCAACTTAATACGCATGATGTAGAAGGATTCATGCGCTATATATTTGAAAGAATAGATTTTAGACGAGACGTCCATTTTCATACCCATACCACAATTGATACATTGGATTATTCTGGAACGGGGATTAATTCGGGTAGCAAAGTGGTGCTTGCTGCTTATGGAGATTCAATTAGAACATTAGACAAATATCTTGCACCCATATTTCCCAAAACAAATGGCCTAATGGATGCACAAATGGTGATGGAAGGAGTAGTTTTGTTAAAAATGAATCCATTTAGCACTTACGAAAATGCGGCCATTGAAATTGAATCACTCAATCAACAATGGAAGCATTCGTTAGAAGAGCTGAAAGGTGTTGCTTTGATGGTGATTTGTGACGACACATTTTTTACGTCAGAGAATATGCACAATTATTTATGGGTCACTTATACCAGAAGCAACCCATCGCACGACATCTATGGAATTGATTCATTTGTTGCAAACAAACACTGGGGTTGCAATGGACCTATGATTATTGATGCAAGAATAAAGCCCCATCATGCACCCGCACTAATAAAAGACGATGCGGTAGAAAAACGTGTTGATCAATTATTTGAAAAGGGTGGTAGTTTATATGGGATTGTTTAATGTTTTTTTCAAACATTTCCCAATTCCATCCAAGTATGGTCAGCCAATAGGCGAACTGATGATACAAATTGTTTGAAAGGTCCTGAGCCGCCCCATTCCTGCGGTGCTACTAGTGATAGAATATGATTGCCATCCCTTTTTTCATATAAATGATAGACTTGACCAATCTGAGGCTTGAAGGATAGTTTGGCTTCATAAATCATTAAGCTCAATTCTTTTCTTTTTCTTATCTCTTGTGCTTGCCTAGCCAATAATTCTATTTGCTCCCTTATTTGGTTGAGCTGCATATTGGTCTGTTCTTCCATGGCGCTCAAAGCTTTGTGCTTGATCACGCCTTCTTTTGTTGGCCGGATAGCAACACTTCCTACTGAAGAAGCATAGGGCAATACACTCATCTGTTTATGATAGATCTCAATATTTGTAAAGGGAGTTTTTTTTGTATCGGTACCTTGATGGGTTACTTTTAAATACCCATTTTGTAATATTTCATGCGTAATTATCAAAACTTCTAGATCTTCTTTATAAAAACAACATTGAATGGTAGATGCATTGAGAATGCTGGCTTTTATGCTATCGGCCAAATCTT
>JANOYH010000239.1:0-3160 GCA_031428775.1 Bacteroidota bacterium | reverse complement strand
AAGTAAATGGAAAGACTACTATTATACAAAATGAAAGAGCTCCACTAATTAAAATGGTTTTTGAAGCAGTCTCAACGAAAACATATACTGCTGTATTTAACGATTGAAAATCGTACCATATTTCAGTTGAAAATCGTACCACCTGAGCCGGCAATTAACCTGTCCCTTTGCAATAAAAGCGGGGACATAAAAAATGCTTGGCGTGGATACGAATCATCAGATCATACTTTTATATTTTCGGGAGGGTCTATCTATCAGGAAGATAGCCAAAAGGCAAAAATGTCTTAAAAATATTTTTCGCCTTTTGTTTTAAAATCGCACTTATCTGTTGAACTCAGCAATACCTGATATGCTTAATCCAATAATAACCAGAAATGAATTGAAGCAGTTGTACTTAGTTGAATATTAAGTTAGACTTTTTTTAGTGCACGCACAGTTGCGGAAATTGTGTTTTTGAGGTCTTCTTTTGATAAAGCATTATTTAAAAACCAACTTTCAAAAGCTGAAGGTGGTAGATAGACCCCTTCGTCTAACATTAAATGAAAGTATTGTTTAAACAAATAGTTACTTGCTCCTGCCGCAGTAGCAAAATCAGTTATAGGATGGTTACTGAAATGCACACTAATCATAGATCCAATTCGATTGATAATAAAAGGCTTACCCCAATCAGTAAAGGCTTGCTCCAATCCATGATGTAAATATTCAGTTTTAGAATTTAGTTCATCATAGATGGATGGATTATTTTTCAATTCTTTCAACAATGTAGATCCCGCAATCATTGCTATTGGATTGCCACTCAATGTACCTGCTTGATACACTTTACCAACTGGTGCAATTTGCTCCATAATAGCCCTCTTACCGCCAAAGGCACCAACTGGCATTCCTGCACCAATCACTTTTCCATAGGTTACAAGATCGGCGTTAATCTTTAATTTTTCTTGTGCCCCACCTGCTGCCAAACGAAATCCGGTCATTACCTCATCGAAAATAAATACGATGGATGCTTCATCACAAATCTGTCTTAGTCCTTCAAGAAAACCTGATGCTGGCAAGATACATCCCATATTACCCGCAACAGGTTCTACAATAATAGCTGCAATTTCACCCTTATTTTCAACCACTAGTTTTTTAACCGCATCCAAATCATTATATGCTGCACATAAAGTATCATTTGCTACTCCTGCCGTTACACCAGGAACTGTTTGAATATTTAATGTGGCCAACCCACTTCCTGCCTTCACCAAAAAAGAATCGGCATGACCATGATAGTGTCCTTCAAACTTGATGATTTTATTTTTTCCAGTATATCCTCTTGCCAAACGTATCGCACTCATACAAGCTTCGGTACCACTACTGACCATTCTAATCAAATCAATATTTGGCGCCATGCTGCAGATTAATTCTGCCATTTCTATCTCCAATTCTGTTGGTGCACCGAAAGAAGTAGAATAAGCTGCATACTCCTGAATAGCCTCTACCACTGGCTTGTAAGCATGCCCTAATATCATAGGGCCCCATGAAGCGATATAATCTATATACTTATTTCCATCAACATCATACAAATAAGCACCCTTTGCAGATTTCATAAAAACAGGTGTTCCACCCACACCTTTAAATGCTCTTACCGGTGAATTTACGCCACCTGGTATAGTTTTTTGTGCCCTTTCAAAAAGTGAAATACTCTTACTCCTATTCATTGTTAAAATTCAATTCATTATTATTTGTTAATCAGGAGAACCGCATCTTTTGCAAAATAAGTAGCAATCATATCAGCCCCTGCACGCTTGATAGAAGTAAGTGTTTCTAAAATTGCTTTGTCCTCATCTAGCCATCCCATTTTAGCTGCAGCTTTTATCATGGCATATTCACCACTAATATTATAAGCACTAACAGGAACATCTACCACGTTTTTAATTTCGCGTATAATATCCATATATGATAAAGCCGGTTTAATCATTACAATATCCGCGCCTTCTTCAATATCCATTAGTGTTTCTTTAATAGCTTCTATTCTATTGGAATAATCCATCTGATATGTTTTCTTATCTCCAAAACCCGGAGCACTATCAAGCGCATCCCTGAATGGGCCATAAAAACAAGAAGCATATTTGGCACTATAACTCATAATGCCTGTCTTGCTATAATTATTTTCTTCTAATGCAGCTCTGATAACACCAATACGTCCATCCATCATATCGCTAGGAGCTACAAAATCGGCGCCTGCTTTTGCATAACTTACACTCATTGTAGCCAGCACTTCTACCGTAGCATCATTCACTATTTCATTGTTTTCTACAATACCATCATGACCATAACTTGAAAAAGGGTCCAATGCCACATCGGTCATAATCAACATATCAGGAACCCTATCTTTAATAGCCCTGATACTACGCTGCATAAGTCCATTAGGGTTAATGGCTTCCGTACCTTTATTATCTTTTAAGGAATCTTCACACTTAATAAAAAGGAGTACGCTTTTCAATCCCATTGCCCAAAGCTCTCTTACTTCTTTTACTGTTAAATCCACTGACCTTCTAAAATACCCTGGCATGGATTTAATTTCAGAAACAATATTTTCTCCTTCAACAATAAACAATGGAACAATAAAATCATCTGGTGTTAATATTGTTTCACGCACCATTGATCTGATGGCAGGTGATTGTCGTAGAATTCTATTTCTTCTTTGCAAATACATAAAAACTAGTTTTCAAATTATAGCAGGTTAAGTAAAGCATTATATCAACTTCCATATTCTTTTACTGCTTCTACAAATGCTTTAGCATGATCAACTGGCACATTTGGCGTAATGCCATGCCCCAAATTGGCAATATATTTCTGCACTCCAAAATTATCGATCATCTCTTTTACTGCTTTCTTAATGTCTGGAATAGAGCACAATAATTTAGCTGGATCAAAATTCCCTTGTAAAGTAATTTTGTTTCCTGTTAATGCTCTTGCCATTTCTGGACTTACACACCAATCAATTCCAATCCCCGCAGCACTACTCTCACTCAAATCTTTCAACGCATACCAACTTCCTTTGGGAAATAAAATGACTGGTACTTCTTCTTTTAATGAATCAGCAATTTGAAGCAAATAAGGTTGTGCAAATAGTTTAAAATCGGCTGGACTCAAAGTGCCAGACCAACTATCAAAAACC
>JANOYH010000238.1:0-5782 GCA_031428775.1 Bacteroidota bacterium | reverse complement strand
GCTATTGGCAATAGCTTCATTAGTATAATGCACCCCTTTGGCATTCACTTGTTTCATTAAAATGGCTTCAATGGCTTTATAGTCATTTTCTTGACTAGTTTGAATGTGTAAGTCGATGCTTTCTTTTGGTTTCAGTTGATTTTTATTCCTCGCATCACGAAGTGCTGAGATTACTTTTTTAAGTAGTTCGCCTGATGCTGTAATGGTATCATCGATCTTTGTAATTGGTCCATTTTGTTTAACGCATAAATCGTCTTTTTGCTCATTCATCAAATGGTAGATCTCTTCTGTAATAAAAGGCATAAAAGGGTGCAATAATTGCATCAATTGCTCAAAAAAGGATACCGTTTTTTTGTATAATCCCTTATCGATGGGTTGTTCAAATCCTGGTTTGATCCATTCCAAATACCAGCTACAGAAATCGTCCCATACCAGTGAGTAGATTATTTTTAAAGCTTCGCTCAAGCGGAATTGTTCCATCAGGAAATTCACTTCTAACTGTACAGTAGCGAGTCTATTTTCGAACCAGTTTATGGCAAATGCTTGTTCATCTAAGTTGCTATTGCTTTCGGCAGTTCTTGCTTCCCACATCTTCATTAGCTTCAATGCATTCCACAATTTGTTGTTGAAGTTTCTTCCTTGTTCTAAAGATGATTCGTCGAACAATAAATCATTACCAGCAGGAGAAGAGATCATAATCCCAAATCTTACTGCGTCTGCACCATATTTGTCAATCAATCCGAGTAAATCGGGCGAATTGCCTAGGCTTTTACTCATTTTTTTGCCTTGTTTATCACGCACAATTCCAGTAAAATAAACGTCGCTGAATGGTTTTGTTCCTTGGTATTCATATCCTGCCATAATCATTCTTGCTACCCAGAAAAAGATAATTTCTGGTGCGGTTACTAAAGTTTTGGTAGGATAGTAATAGTTGAGATTAAGGTTATCTGGTTGCGACAATCCTTTAAAAACTTCAAAAGGCCATAACCAACTGGAGAACCAAGTATCTAAACAGTCTTCATCTTGTTTAATATCTATTATAGTGAGTGGATTCTCCGGGGTAGACAATTGTTTCAATGCTTCTTCAATTGAAGCAGCCACTGCAAAACGTCCATCTGGAGCATAATAAGCTGGAATACGATGTCCCCACCACAATTGTCTACTTATACACCAGTCCTTGATGTTTTCCATCCAATGGCGGTAGAGGTTTTTGAATTTTGCTGGATGAAAATGAATTTCATCTTCCATGACTGCCAACAGAGCTGGTTCAGACAACTTTTTCATGCTCACCCACCATTGTAAGCTTAGGCGTGGCTCTACCATGGCATCCGTTCTCTCACTAAATCCAACTTGATTGGTGTATTCTTCAATTTTTAGCAGATGACCAGCAGCCTCTAGTTTAGGTATAATTTGCTTGCGTACTTCTAACCGATCAATGCCAATAAAAAGCTGTGACGCTTCACTCATGGTGCCATCGTCATTCATGGTATCAATGATGTCGAGTTGGTATTTTTGTCCCAATACATAATCATTCATATCATGTGCCGGTGTTACTTTTAATGCGCCAGTCCCAAAATCTATTGCCACATAATCATCCGCAATAATGGGAATTTTTCTATTTATCAGTGGCACAAAGGCAAATTTCCCATGTAAGTGTTTGTATCGTTCATCATCGGGGTGCACACAAATGGCTGCATCGCCAAGGATGGTTTCAGGTCTAACAGTAGCAATGGTAATAAATGTTGGTTCAGCATTTTCAGGCAACTCTATCAAATAGTTCAGGTAAAATAATTTGCTTTGAACCTCTTTGTAAATAACCTCTTCATCGCTCAAGGCTGTTTTGGCTCGTACGTCCCAATTGATCATTCGTTTGCCACGATAAATATGGCCTTTTTGGTGTAAGTCAATAAACACAGCTATGACTGATTGATAGTAATCGGGATCCATCGTAAAAGAAGTGCGTTTCCAGTCGAGGCTACACCCTAATTTTTTTAATTGTTGTAAGATGATCCCTCCATATTTTTCCTTCCATTCCCAAGCATAGGCTAAAAAAGCTTCTCTGGTTAAAGAAGATTTGGTGATACCTCTTTCACGCAGCATAGCCACTACTTTTGCTTCTGTTGCAATAGATGCGTGATCCGTTCCCGGAATCCAACAGGCATTTTTGCCCATCATACGCGCTCTACGAACCAATATATCTTGAATGCTATTGTTTAAACAATGTCCCATATGCAATATACCAGTTACATTAGGTGGGGGCATTACTACGGTATAGGATTCTCTATGATCAGGGGTACTATTGAAATAACCTGCGGCTAGCCAATGTGCATACCATTTATTTTCAACATCTGTAGGGATATAATTCTTGCTCAGTTCCATGCTTTTTTGTATTAGCTGGATACAAAACTAAGGTAAAAGCCTTTTGGGAAAAGGGGAAACTAAAACTGTTACCAAGCAAACACGTCTTGTAATTCAATTAAAGAGATGTTTGCACTTGAAATAGGCGTATTGTTATGTGCCGATTTACTTTGATTTTCAACCACAGTGGCACCGATTCTACCAATTGCTTTAGTACATTTTTTTGTTGTTTTACTCATATTACTGCAAAAACCACTGATGGTTTTTTGTTTGCTTTGATAGCAACTGGTGCTAATAGCGATGATGAGAATAAGGATGGTACTTTTCAAAATTGTTAGGTTTGGAGGTAAAATTAATCCAAAAAGTTTTCTAAGTATGTTAATAATGGTTAATAAGAGTTAACGTAATTCAAGCCATTTAGTTACACAAATGGACAATTTTCTTATTTGTATCCTAGAAAAGTGATTTGTTACAGTTGCTGGAATGATTTTTCTTAGTTTTAAGAATTATTACTTTTCGTATGGCCAAATCGTTGTTGACTTTTTGTTGTTTTGTTGTTTTTGGACTTCTTCCCATTTGCGGGGTTTCCCAAAAAAAGGAGAATACTCAAAAAATTGAGGATACAATTATTTCAAATGATAAGATTTTAGATACTAGTGTAAGTTCAGTAATACACTATTTAGAATTGTATACGGAAACCTTAAACAAGGCAAATGCCATGCTAAAAAGGGGATTTGATACTAGTGCAATAGCTGATAATCAGCCAGATAATGAAAGAGTAGTCAATCTTATTCAAAAAAATATCAATAATGGCCAATTATATAATTTGAGAATATTATATACGAATAGGGTTGTATTGATTCAACTAAAAAAAAAGCAACGCGATTGGCAGGAAGAACTTTTAAGATATAGTCATCAAATTGATGCTATTTCTAAAGATATTGAAACAATGTCAAAAGAGCCATTATTCGCTAAGTTTTCAAATGATACAGGATACCTTTCCATTTATATGACTCAAATGAAGAGTATCGTAGAAAAGTGGAAGCAAGCAGAAGGTAAATCAAAATTAATCATTCAAAAAATAACCTTGCTTGAAAATAGATCAATTGGAATTTCTTTTCATATTAACGATTTAATTGATGAAATTAATTACAGAATAAACAATTTTCATAAGCACGTATTTAAACAAGAAGAACCTTATTTATTCAATGTAAGCCCCAAAGATTATAGAAATAATATTTTCAAAGTTTATTTCAACACATTTAAAAAGATTGGATTTATACTTCCATTTTACCTTTCCATTACAGCAAATCAAATGCTTTGGCATCTGATTTGGATTTTTGCTTTATTTTTTTGGTTTACCTGGTGTATGAAACGGGTAAAAGAAAAAAATAAAAACGCATTGATTCATTCTTTGCCCTATATCAGTCAAGGTGTTATTTACATGATATTGTTTTTTGTGTTTTTAATGGCACCCTTTATTTATGATACACCCCCATTGTCACTTGTGCAACTGAATACTGTTTTAATGCTTGGCATTTATACAAAATATGTATGGAATACGTGGACGGAACTTTTTAAAAGACTTTGGATCTATTTTTTGATCATTTTTTTTGGAATAAGTTTGGATGTAATATTATTGGAACCAGCTTTTCTTCAAAGATGGCTTTTGTTTTTACTAAATATTAGTTCTGTTGTTTTGTCCTATTATATCATAAAGGAAGTGTCAAATAATAGGGCTAAATATGCAAATTATTATTTATGGCTTTTGTATCTTTTTGTGTTATTGAATGGGTTGGCATTTTTAATGAATGTATCTGGTAGGGTGGCATTAGCAAAATTATTTTCTAATGGAGCAATAATAAGTGTGGCTTTTGCATTATCACTAGATATTTTAGAAAGTTTGGTATTCGAGATTGTCTATCTCAACATGGAAGCATTCAAAAACTCAAAGATTTCGAAAATGTTTTCTTTTTCTGAAATCAAGCAAAGGTTGAAAATTTATGTTCAGGTCAGTCTGTTCGTATTTTGGTTTTTCATTTTTTGCTTTTCATTAAACTTTTATGACATTTTAATTCAATGGATCGGGGATTGGTTTTCAAAAGTTATTAGCATAGGAGATTTTTCATTTAAACTGGGTAGTGTTTCTCTATTTATTTTTATCATATGGATTGCTAATAATATTTCTAAGTTATTAATGTTTTTCTTTGGATCAAGTGTGCAGTTTGCAACAAACGAAAAAAACAAACATGGATCTTGGGTATTGTTATTGAGAATAGTCATTTATACATTAGGCTTATTTGTGGCTATTGCAGCTGCGGGTATTCCAATGGATAAAGTAACTATTATACTTGGTGCATTAGGTGTGGGTATTGGATTCGGTTTACAAAACATTGTGAGCAATTTGATATCAGGCGTGGTACTTGCATTTGAGAAGCCAATGCAGATAGGGGATGTCATTGAAATTGACAATAAAACAGGTACAGTAAAAGAGATTGGAATCAGAAGCAGTAAAATCACTACTTATGATGGTGCTGATTTGTTTGCAGTTCAGCAATTGATAATGGATGTAATCCAATCACACAATGAAGTGCAACAATTTCCAAAACCTGCTGCATTTGTTCATCAATTTTCAGAGAGTTCCATTGATTTTAGGGTACTGTTTTGGACTTCGGACTTTGATACTTGGATTGCTTTGAAAAGCAGCATATTATTAGAAGTTTTTGATGTTTTCAGAAAAAATAATATTGTGATTCCATACCCTCAAAGAGATATTCACATTAAAAATGATCAAGACATTTCAGTGCCTTCTGTTCAAAAAAATGAAACGGAAAATAAAAAGGATGATTTAATCAACAAATAAAACAGCGTTTATATAAATGAGATTTGCGATAGTAGATATAGAAACAACGGGAGGATTTCCTCAGCAACACGGCATTACTGAGATTGCTATTGTATTGATGAATGGATCACAAATTGAGGAACAATATTCGACTCTTGTAAACCCGCATCAACCTATACCGCCTTTTATAGTGAATATGACG
Source organism: Bacteroidota bacterium (assembly GCA_031428775.1). GTDB lineage: Bacteria > Bacteroidota > Bacteroidia > Chitinophagales > Chitinophagaceae > Sediminibacterium. The sequence continues at coordinate 380 of JANOYH010000238.1, read as the reverse complement.
GGCATCAGTGATGCGATGGTTTCTAAAGCCCCCTCTTTCTCAGCAGTGGCGGGTAAAATATACCAGTTATTGCACGACCGAATTTTTGTTGCACACAATGTAAATTTCGATTTTTCTTTCGTTAAATACCATTTACAAGAGGCTGGATTTCATCTTCAAACCCCTAAGATTTGTACGATTAGAACAAGTAGAAAAGTATTTCCGGGGTTTAGGAAATATGGACTTGGACACCTTTCTAGAGAATTGGGAATTTATATTGAAAACAGACATAGAGCTGGAGGTGATGCATTGGCAACTGCTAAAATTGTTCAATTGATTTTGGAGAAAGATGGATTGAATGTGATTAAGGAAATGCTGAAAAAAGAAAACCGATTTCAAAT
>JANOYH010000237.1:0-6581 GCA_031428775.1 Bacteroidota bacterium | reverse complement strand
ATTTTGTAAAAGCCTTGAATAAGCGGCCTGAGCTCACTTCAGTCTTTAGTTTTTATAGTGCCAGCTTTCCTCAATACATGATGCAGATTGACAATGATATTGCCAAACAAAAAGGAGTGAGTATTGAAAATGCGATGAATACACTATCTACACTTGTAGGTAGTAACTATGAAATCAGTTTTATCAAATTCGATCGACAGTATAAAGTTATTGTACAAGCTTCAGCGCAGTATCGTGCATTACCAGAAGATATCCTCAAATTATATGTAAAAAACGATCGCGATGAAATGGTGCCCTATTCCGCTTTTATGAAAATGGAAAAAGTATACGGTCTCTCTGAAATCACTAGACAGAACATGTACAATGCCTCACAAATTAGCGGTGCTTCTGCAAATGGTTATAGCAGTGGTCAGGCTATTCAAGCAATAAATGAAGTGGCATTGAAAACATTGCCAAGAGGATTTGGAATTGATTGGGCTGGTATTTCAAAAGACGAAACTTCAAGGGGCAATGAAGCTGTGTATATATTCTTGATTTGTCTAGGATTTGTTTACTTGATTTTATCAGCACAGTACGAAAGTTTTGTATTGCCTTTAGCCGTAATCCTTTCTTTGCCAGCAGGAATTTTTGGAGCATTACTATTGTTGAAAGTACTGGGACTAGAAAACAATATCTACGCTCAAGTTGCTATGGTTATGTTGATTGGACTGCTTGGAAAAAATGCGGTATTGATTGTTGAGTTTGCGGTACAAAGACATAGGGCAGGAGATTCAGTTTTGCAAGCTGCTATTGCTGGATCGGTGGTAAGGTTTCGTCCAATTTTAATGACTTCATTTGCATTTATAGCAGGACTTATTCCACTAGTTATGGCATCTGGGCCAGGTAAAGTGGGTAACCGTACAATAGGTTCTGCCGCCGCGGGAGGAATGTTGATGGGAACCATTTTTGGGGTAATTATTATACCTGGATTGTATTACTTCTTTGGTAAAATTTCCGAGAAACAGATACTTGTTAAGAATGAAGAAGAAAATCCTTTAACTGAAGAAATTGATCATAATGTATAAGTCGAATTTATTAAATAGTATTCTGGTTATTTGCCTATTTGTAACAAGTTGCAAACTGCCAGCATTAACAGAACAATCAGAAAATAAGTCTGTTCCAATTTCATATTCAACTAATACAGATAGTACCAATACAGGGGCAGTACAATGGCGCAAATTTTTTACAGATCCTTATCTTCAGCAATTAATTGATACGGCTATTCAAAACAATCAAGAATTGAAGATGGCTTTGCAAGAGATTGAGATTGCAAGATCAGGCATTAGAGTTAGTGAAGGTGCTTTGTTTCCAACAGTAGGTATAAGGGGTGGAATGGGGGTAGAAAAAGTTGGACGATATACAAGCCAAGGGGCAGGTGATGCTTCCACAGAAATTCTACCGGGCAAAGAAGTGCCTGACGCTTTAACCGATTTTAATATTTCTACCTACGCTATTTGGGAAGTGGATATTTGGAAAAAGCTGCGTAATTCTAAGAAGGCTGCAATCACCAGATGGTTGTCCACTATGGAAGGAAGAAATTTTGTTCTCACTAACTTAATTTCAGAAGTAGCAAGTGCTTATTATGAATTGATGTCGTTTGATAGCCAATTAGAGATAGTATTACAAAACATAGCCATTCAACAAAATGCACTTGTAATTGTAAAACTACAGAAGGAATCTGCAAAAGCAACAGAATTGGGTGTACAGAAATTTGAAGCTGAAGTGTTGAAATCACAAAGTATTGAATACGATTTACTGCAAAAAATTAAAGAAACGGAGAATAAGATTAATTTGTTATTGGGTCGTTATCCTAAAGAAATACCGAGGGATAAAAACCTTTTTTTATTGCAAGTTCCTGCCACTGTTAGTGCCGGTATTCCATCACAATTATTGGCTAATAGACCTGACATAATTAAGGCAGAGTTAGAATTGAAAGCGGCTAAACTTGATGTGCAAGTTGCACGTGCAGAATTTTATCCATCTTTTACTATCAATGCTGGGATTGGTTTTCAGGCATTCAAACCTTCTTATCTTTTCATGTTTCCTGAATCTTTATTGTATTCACTAGCCACTGATTTGGCTGGACCCATCATCAATCGTAATGCCATTAAAGCTGAGTTTAGTAAAGCAAATGCAGAACAGTTGAGGGCTATGTATAACTATGAGCGAACTATATTAAATGCTTATTTAGAAGTATCCAACCAAATATCAAAAATTGACAACCTCCAAAAAAGTTTTGAATTAAGAAATAAGCAGGTAAATGCATTGTCACGTTCTATAGATATATCAAACGAATTATTCAAATCGGCACGTGCAGATTATTTTGAAGTGTTGATGACGCAGCGTGATGCACTTGAAGCAAAGTTGGAGTTGATTGAAAATAAAAAAGAGCAGTTGGTGGCAGTTGTTGGTGTGTATAGGGATTTAGGTGGTGGATGGAGATAGTGCAAGAACTAAAGTGATAAATTTATTTGGATAAAATAATAGAACTTTAGGGATAGCATAAACAGTTGAAGTATGAAAAACGTTAAAATGAACCTATGGTTAAATATGTTTGTTGTTTGTATACTGATGCTGAATCTTAATGCGTATGGGCAAACATCGACTAGTGCATCAGATATTAAAATCACCAACATTCCCAAAGGGGAGCGAGTATCCAGCAATAATTTTACTGGAAAAGTGTGGATATATAATATTGAGTCTGATCCATTAACTCATTGGACAATTTCAAAAGCTTCTTTTGCACCTGGTGCACATAGCAATTGGCATAAACATTCAGGTATGCAAGTACTTGTTGTTTTAGAAGGCATCGGCTACTTTAAAGAGCGTGACAAGCCAATGCATATACTAAACAAAGGCGATGTAGTTACCATACAACCAGGCGTGATTCATTGGCATAGTGCAGCACCACAAAGCGGATTTGTTCAAATAGCCACAAACCATGATAATTGGGAAAAATACAGTGATATGAAAGCAGATAGTACGCTTGATGATAAATTGTATGATCCTTCTATGTTTGGGCAATGGCATTGGATGCAATAAAATCGACTACAGAAAAACAAATTTATAATTACATGGAACTAGGCATAGGTATGTTTGGCGATTTACACGTGAACCCAAACGGTGAAATACAACCCACAGGTGAGCGTTTAAAAGAGCTAATCGAAGAGATAAAGTTGATGGACGAAATAGGCATAGACTTCTATGGTATAGGTGAACACCATCGCGCTGATTATGCAGTATCAGCACCTGAAATTATCCTTGCTGCTGCATCAACAGTTACAAAAAGAATTAAACTGGGTAGTGCCGTTTCTGTATTAAGTTCTTCCGATCCTGTAAAATTGTACCAAAGTTTTGCCATCATTGATCAGTTGTCAGATGGCAGGGCAGAACTCATGGCTGGTCGTGGTAGCTTCATAGAATCATACCCACTATTTGGCTATAACCTGAATGACTATGATGCTTTGTTTGAAGAGAAGCTTGACTTGTTACAAAAGATCAATCAATCAGCACATATTACCTGGAAAGGCAAATTCAGGCTACCACTCAATAACCAGTTGATCTTGCCTAGGGCAGTGAATGATCACTTGAATATTTGGGTTGCAGTGGGAGGGACACCGGAATCAGTAGTTAGAGCTGCAAGACATGGATTGCCTGTGATGTTTGCCATCATTGGAGGCGATCCTAAGCAGTTTCAACCTTTATTTAAATATTATAAAGAACTGTACCAAGAATTTGGACACGACATGAAAAAATTCCAAGTAGGTGTTCACATGCATGCTTTTTTTGGTAACAACAGTAAGCAAATTGCAGATGCCTATTATCCTGTTTATTCTTCACAAATGAATCGGATTGGAAAAAGCAGGGGATGGCCAACCTATCAACAAAGTCAATATGAATTAGGGAGAAGTCCAAATGGACACTTGATCATTGGGGATGCAAATGAAGCAGTTGATAAAATATTGTATTTACATGAATTATTCGGCCTCACTCGCTTTTCAGCGCATATGGATGTAGGTGGACCATCACATGCAACACTCATGCAATCGATAGAAATTTACGGAACAAAAATTGCACCCAAAGTGAGAGAGGCATTACATAAAAGCTAATCAACTTTAGCATTTGCATCAATGGTTCTCACAACTCTTGTCATTTTGCCAGTGGCATTAATGCCTTCCAACACAACCTTAAATGCTTTGGTGAAATCATTGTTAAAGTACTGGTAGCACATAATTTGGGCTATAAAATTCTTTGAATTGAGTATAACCTACTAATTCCAAAAATTCCATTTCTTTGATATTGGTAACGGTATTATTATCGCCTCATTTAATAAAAATATTTTGTTTATTCTAGTACTTAGAAAATTTACTTCACAGCCTTTAGCATATAATATCTGAAAAGGTCTTGTTCTAGTGCGTCAGCTTGTTTTCCTGATTGCATAAAATTATCAAACCTTACTTTAGTGATAAATCTAAATTTGTAAATAACAATAGCTAATGGGGTTAATTTTTTAATGATTTTGCGTAAGTTTTTATAGGAAATAAATACATTTTTAGAAATGTTGTTGCTTTCAAACTTTTTAAATCCAGCTTTTAGTGCATTCGCTTCGTGTTCTTCTAATGTGTCAATATCAGGAACAGCCCACGCATTGAAAATATTCAATAGCATCGTTTCATTTTTTGCATTATTTTGTCTGCTTGTGCGAATAGAATCTGCTATAACAAGTTTGCCTCCTGGCTTTAACAAGCGAAACGCTTCCTGATAAAATAAAAATTTATCCTTTGCATGACATTGACTTTCCATGGCCCAAACAATGTCAAAACTTTCATTATCAAATGCGGTGTTTAAATAATCGGCTTTTAAAAATTCTATTCCTTCCATCTGCTGTTTTTTTGCCATTTGTTTGGCTAAACCCACTTGGCTTTCAACCAACGTAATGCCTATTACTTTTGCTTTTCTAAATTGAGTTAGCCAAATGGAGGAGTTTCCCATTCCACAGCCTGCATCTAATACTTTAGTGTCTTCCTTAATTTCTGCCCAATCGGCTAGTACCTCATTGATTCTAAAGATGGCTTCTGAATGCTTGGTTGCTTTTTCATCATAATAGCCAAAATGAAGTGCAGGGGTCGTTTTTAATTTCCAATTCCAAAATAATTGGTATTCAAAATGAGTAGCATTATAATAGGATTCAATGTTTTTATGATGATCCATAAATTGTTTTCAATTGTTTGTTGGTTTAAAAATAGGAAAACTATAAAATAATTGATTTATTTATTAGGATAACTATTCAAAAGAGCTTGTAATTAGTAAAATAGGTTATATTTTTATTAAGTTTGATAACAATTTGAAATATGAACCTATTTGTTTATTCGTTTCATCTAATAACAAGTTTAGGAAAGCTTTTAATCACACTCCCAAGAACAGAAAAAAAAGCTCGGTTATTACTAAGAGGATATGAAACGAGGTTTCCCGGGAATTTTGATGCAAAAACATTCAATAGTTCTGTCCGTTTTCATTGTTTTAGCAAATTGATGTTGAACGATGTATTGTTACAACTAATTGGTAGATCTTCAAACGCCTTTGAAATAGAGAATAATGCTATGTATTACACACTCATGACTTTAGATGATAAACTGATTGATAATAAAGAAATTGAGTTGGAAACATTGAACGATCTGTTTTATTTTCCAGAAATAAATAAGGGCATGAATTTTGATCAATCGATGACGCTGTACTTGCACCTTTCTTTATTGGATAGGGTTGCTGACCGGCAAGCTTATTTTTTGGACTTAGAAAAAATTCATATAGCCCAAATAAATTCCCAAGAACAAATTACCAATCACTTATCCATTGAAGAGGTTGTGGCTATTACTAAAAAAAAAGGGGGAAATACTTTTCTAATGTTAAAGCATATTTTACAAATGCCACAATCAAAGGAAATGGATGCCATGTTATATCATTTTGGAGGTGTGATACAAATGATGAACGACTTGCTCGACATTCATAAAGATTTAAAAGACGGGGTAAAAACGTTTGCAAATTCCCAATCCAGCTATTTAGATGTTAAAAAAGTATATGATCAACAAATAAAATTATATCAAGAGAGTGTTGAGAATCTACCTTTCAAAAGTCATTTAATCAATAATGTAAAAGTTGTGTTTTCAATAATTGTGGCATTTGGGTATATTGCTATTGAGAATTTGAGAAAAATTCAGCAAGGTCAACCCAAATTGCCTGATTTGAATGCTATTGAGCGCAGCAGATTAATAATTGACATGGAAAAAATTAAGTTTATTATGCAACTTCCCAAATACAGTTATTTAAATGCTTAAGATATTTGTTTTACTTTCTTTAATAACAATTTCCAACAATAGGGTAATTGGGCAGGTATTGAAAGAAGTTTACAAGCAATCATTTCTGATTGGAACAGCAGTGAATCCTGCCATTACATCAGGCACAGACAAAGCAACTCAGGATATAGTGATCAAACATTTCAATACTATAACAGTAGAAAATGTGATGAAAGCGGCATAGATTAATCC